>PMLK01000083.1:25600-26270 GCA_003158875.1 Chloroflexota bacterium | reverse complement strand
AGGGCGAGTTTGTCGATGCCGAGGGCGTCCAGCAGGCGCCACTGCGCCCGGGCCTGGTCGCGGATGGTGACTAGCGGAAATGTCCGGCCATATGGCTTGCCGGTCACCGCATTGCGGGAAATCGGGCCGGTTGTGCCGTAGCAGCTGCCCAGCAGATTCATGCAGGTGACGCCGAACTTGTCCGTGTCGAGGATCTGACCCGGACCGATCAGCGGCGCCCACCAGTCGCCGGCGGCATCGGCCGATCCGGTCAGCGCGTGGACGACCAGAATCTGCCGCCCCTCGCCGATCGGAACGCCATCGTGTCGATAGGCGACGACCAGGTCCGGGAGCACTTCGCCCGACTCGAGCGTGAATCGCCCGAGCCAGCGCGAGACGATCCTGCCGGTCTGAGGAGCCGCGACTATCTCCACGGTGGTTTCTTGGCCCGTCGGTAGTACTCCAAGCCTTCCGACCACCGCGGGTCTATTCGGAACGCCAACCCATGTTTCTGAAGACAGTTGCGCGCCGAGTCCCGCGGGGGACCCGGCGCGCTGAGTCGCGAGTTCGATGGAGTCGGCGGCGCGGACATCCGGGGACGCTGGATCGCGGCGCCCCAGAGCTCGTTGTTCCGCCGACGTCCAGTTCATGGTTCGGCGGTTACTTTGCGGTCGCGACTTTGATCGCCTGA
>PMLK01000083.1:24793-25586 GCA_003158875.1 Chloroflexota bacterium | reverse complement strand
TCTTCGCGTCGCCGACGTTCGCCAGCAGGCTGAAGAGCTTGACCGAGTCGATCAGCTTGCGGCCCGTCTCCACGCCGCCCTTGAGCCCGAAGGTGACGACGCCGCCGTAGCCGCCGGAGAGATACTTCTTGGCGTACTTGTGAGCAGCGTGCGACTCGAGACCCGGGTAGCTGACCCACGAGACTGCCGGGTTCTTCTCCAGCCACCTGGCAACGGCCAGGGCGTTGGAGCTATGGCGCTCGATGCGCAGCGGTAGCGACTCGAGGCCCTGGAGGAACAGGAACGAGTTGAACGGGCTCAACGCCGCGCCGAGGTCTCGAAGGCCCTGAACTCGGGCCTTGAGGATGAACGCCAGGTTGCCGAAAGCGCCGGTGTAGCTGATCCCGTGGTAGGACGGATCCGGATCGACGAAGTCGGTCTTGAACCGCGGCGATGCGGCCCAATCGAACTTGCCGCTGTCCACGATCACGCCGCCGATGGCGGTGCCGTGGCCGCCAATCCACTTGGTGGCGGAGTGGACGATGATGTCGACTCCCCACTCGAACGGCCGCGACAGGACGGGGGCGAAGGTGTTGTCGACGACCACCGGCACGCCGTGCTTGTGGGCGATGGCGACGATGCCTTCGAAGTCCGGTACGTCCAGGCGCGGGTTGCCGATGGTCTCGAGGTAGACGGCCTTCGTCTTGCCGTCGATCGCCTTCTCGAACTCTTCGAGCTTGGAGCCGTCGACGAACTTGAAGTCGATGCCGTACTTGGGCAGCGTGTACTGGAAGAGGTTGTATGTGCCGCCGTA
>PMLK01000083.1:24397-24726 GCA_003158875.1 Chloroflexota bacterium | reverse complement strand
TCGGCGTTGTCGAAGACGTAGCTGGTGGTGGCGTAGATCGGGACTGCACGAGCCTTGGTAGTCGGATCGACGCTCTGGCCGGCATGAATGGCGAGGGTTTCGCGGCGGAAAGGAGTGGCTTCAGACACGGGTTGTTTCTCCTGGAACGTGGGCCCGTTATGCGCGGGTAGGAAGAGATGTGGTTGGTCCCGGGGAGCCCTGGGGTTTAGGGCGTGGCCGATTGCGCGGCGCTGGTTCGGGCGGTTACCCGTCGTGTGGTCCGGAGAAACAAAAACCGCGGCTCCTGGGTGGCGAAAGCTTGCTTCCGCTCGGAGTCCGCGGCCCCGGGA
>PMLK01000083.1:0-24386 GCA_003158875.1 Chloroflexota bacterium | reverse complement strand
AAATGCTTGGCGTTCATTGCGGCGCAGTCTATACGCTGCTTCGCAACTTGCGCAAGCGCGCACCGTTCCCGAGTTGGCGGGTCGGAAGTTGTTGCGCAAGGTGCGCCGAGGGTGCGCCGAGGGCGTGGCGAGTGGCGTGGCGAGTTGAGAGTGGCGTGGCGAGGGCGAGAGGCGGCCGCGGTGCGCGAGGGCGGCGAGTGGCGTGGCGAGGGCACCGGGCCGGGCCGCCACTTTCTGGTCCCACTTGCATGTGGGGAGACTTGGCCGTGCGGTGACGTCGCCAGTGGGAGGTCCTCCACTCCGGACGGACGCGGGCACCGTTCTAATGCCTTCGATACGGCACCACGAACGTCTTTCGGGCGGTCGGTGGGGTGGTCTGGCTGGCGGCGAGTAGCCTGAGACGCGCCACGCCTGACCTAACGCCCCTGTGAGGCAAGTCTGACCAGATGACGTTGGGGCGCCCGCCACGGCCGCCACGGCCACTCCCGCCCCCCGGACTTACCACGTCCACCGAGTCGGCGGCTCCGGCTGCTCGTAAGCTAGACCGCAGTAGCCGCTCGTCCGCCCTCGCGCTCTGAGACTCGCCGCCCGCACCCGCCGGAGATGCCATGACCGCCCCCGCCAGCTCACGTTCCTACGGCATCGAGACCCGAGCCGTTCATGCCGGGGCCGTGCCCGACCCAACCACCGGCGCCCGGAACGTGCCCATCTTCCAAACGACCAGCTACGTCTTCAAGGACGCGGATCAGGCGGCGGCGCTGTTCAACCTGGAAGCGGACGGCTACATCTATACCCGCCTCGGCAACCCGACGGTCTCGGCGCTGGAGGCGCGGGTGGCCAGCCTCGAGGGCGGCACGGCGGCGGTGGCAGCGGCTTCCGGCCACGCTGCCCAGTTCCTGGCCTTCTTCACGCTCATGAGCCCCGGCGACCATTTCGTGGCGTCGCGCTTCCTATACGGTGGCTCGATCACCCAGTTCAGCCACACTTTTCCGCGGCTGGGCTGGCACGGCACGCTGGTCGATCCCAACGACCTGGACGAAGTGCGCGCCGCGATCACGCCACGGACGAAACTCATCTTTACCGAAAGCCTCGCCAACCCCGGCGGCGTCGTGGTGGATCTCGAGCCGCTGGCGGCCGTGGCCCACGAGGCCGGAATTCCGCTGGTCGTGGACAACACCCTGGCGACGCCGTATCTGTGGCGGCCGTTCGAGTGGGGCGCGGACATCGTCGTCCACTCCATGACGAAGTTCCTCTCCGGCCACGGAACATCTCTAGGCGGGATCGTCGTGGAGTCCGGCAAGTTCGATTGGGCGGCGAGCGGCAAGTTCCCCGGCCTGACCGAGCCGGACCCGGCCTACCACGGCCTCGACTTCCACGAACAGTTCGGCGAAGTTGCGTTCAGCATGAAGACGCGGGGAGTGGCCCTGCGCGACCTGGGCCCGTCACTCTCGCCCCAGAACGCGTTCTACATCCTGACCGGCATCGAGACATTGCCGCTCCGCATGGAACGCCACGTGGCCAATGCCACGGCCGTGGCTACGTTCCTTGCCTCTCACCCAGCTGTGGCGTGGGTCAGCTACGCCGGTCTGCCGGACAATCCGTACCACGCTCTGGCGGAGCGCTACCTGCCGCTGGGCACCGGCTCGGTCTTCACCATCGGTCTGCGCGACGGTTATGAGGCCGGGGTCAAGCTCGTGGAGTCGGTGGAGCTGTGGTCGCACCTCGCCAACGTCGGCGACACCAGATCGCTGGTGATACATCCCGCCTCCACGACTCATCGCCAGCTCACGGACGAGCAGCGCGACGCGGCGGGCGCCGGCAACAACGTCATCAGGTTGTCCGTGGGTATCGAGACAGCAGCCGACTTGATCGCGGATCTGGACCAGGCCCTGCGCTGAGGGCGGCTAGGCTCGGCGGCGTCGCTTGGGCGCAGCGATCTCGTCGAGGCGGGCCTGGGCTCGCTGGGTCAGCGGATTTTCTTCGCCCAGCGTGCGACGGTAGCTGTCGACTACGGTCCGGACTTGATTGCGGGCCGTGATCTTCTTGTTCAGCGCCATCAACGCCATCGCGTCGCGGACGACAAGCTCCAGAGTGTCGGGGTCTTCCGGTCCCGGCGCCTTGCGCATGACTGCAAGTGCTTCGGCGTAGTGAGCGTGAGCACCGATGGCATCGCCCAACTTCAGCGCAACGTCGGCAAGGTGGCCTCGCAGGTCCGCTACGGACCGGCCGCGCTTGCCCTGCACTCTCGCATAGCCGTCGAGCGTTACCTGATAGCCGGCGCGGGCCGACTCCAGCTGCCCCAGCCGCTCGAGGGTGCGACCCATACCGTGACCCAGATTCAGGGTCCTGGGATCGTCCGGGCCGAGTTCTTCTGCGCTGCTCGCATACAGCCGACCCAGCGGTCCCGCGATGCGCTCCGACAGGACCCGCGCCTGTTCCTCTTCGCCCAGCTCGTCGAGAGCGCCCGCCAGCCCGAGCAGGGCCGCCAGAGTGCGCTCGTCGCGCGGACCGTGGAGCTGTTCGACCAGTTCGACGACCTGCGCCCAGCTGCTTCGCGCGGCTTCCAGTTCGCCGACCTTGCCCAATTCGACGGCCAAGCCGCGCAGCGCGTCGAGGGCTTCCTCGGCCTCCGCGCCCAGTCGGCTGCTCTGAACCTCGTGCAGCCGAGCAAACGCGCGGCGGGCGTCCTCGTGAGATTCGAGCTTGCTCAAGACGCGTGTCAGCCCGATGAGCGTCCAGATCGTGTCGGGCTCGTCCGGCCCGATGGTGCGCGTCCGGGCCTCGAACAGCTCCGCGAATCTGGCGGCGCTGCCGCTCAGATCGCCGAGTTGCTCCAGGTTCCAGGCGAGGTCGCCAACGGCCCAGAGAGTGGCGGAGTGATCGGGCCCCAGGACCTTCTGGCGTCGATCGAGGAGCTGGACATCCAGGTCGTGAGCTCGCTTGTGGTCGCCGGTTCGACCGATAGCGTCCGCCAGGCCGGCCATCGCGTCGAGCGTGGCGACGTCGTCCGGGCCGTTCAATCGGGTCAGCTTGTCGAAGAGGGTTCGATAAGCCGTGGCGGCGGCCTTGGCTTCGCCGAGCCGCAACAGGAGGCGGCTGTGCTGGCTCATGGCGGCGATCGTGTCCGGAGAGTCTGGGCCGAATGTTGCCGAGGTCATGGCCAGTGCCTGCTCGGAGAGAACCTTGCCCGATGCTTCGTCGCCGGTGCCGCAGAGTGCCCGCGCCAGCCCGAACATGGCGTCCAGGGTGTCTGGATGCGTGGGGCCCATGACGCGACGGCTGCGATCCACCCGCTCCGCGAGAATCTCGCAGGCTCGGGGGTAGTCCTCCATTGAGATCAGGACGCTGCCCAGGTTGGACATCGTCCGCAGCGTCAGGATGTGCTCCTGTCCGAAGACCCGGCGCTGCGTCTCGAGGAGCTGCTCCAGCGTGGCCCGGGCCGCGGCGTTGTCCCCGAGGGCGCGGTGAGTCAGGCCCAGGTTGTGGAGGGCGCTGAGCGTGGCCGGATCGTCGGCGCCGAGGGTCAGCCGGCGGCCGTTGTACACGCGCTCGTATAGCGGTCTTGCGTTGGCTGGTTCGTCCATGAATGACAGGGCCACGGCCAGACCGTGAACCGCAGTCAGGGTGTCCAGGTTTCGCGGGCCCAGGACTCGCTCGCAGCGCTCCATCAGGACGGTGTAGGCGTCTCGGGCGACCTGATATTCCTCGAGCTCGATGGCGATGGCCGCCAGGCGCGCTTCCACTTCGATCGTGGTCGGATGATCCGGCCCGAGCAGCTTGCGCCGGGCTTCCAGCACCTGCCGACAGATCGGCCGCTGCGACCTCGAATCTTCGATTCCTTCGAGCAGGATGCTGAGATCCTGCAGGGCGGCCAAGCCGGCAATTGCCCGGGCCGGGGTGCCGGCCGAGGCGCGATCCGTTGACAGAGTCGTATCTCCTCTGATCCCCTGTTGCCCCAATGATGCCAGGTTCGCCGCCGGGCGGTCCGATTCGGCGACTCACGGGTACGATAGGGGAGGGTCGCGGGCCGCCACGGACGTGCGCGGCGACTCCGGGGAGTCCGGCTTGAGGTCGATTGAACTGGAAGTCCGAACCGAGTCCGGTCTGCACGCCAGGCCGGCGGCCGAATTCGTGCGAGCGGCGGCGGGCTTCGAATCGACCGTTCGGCTGGCGAACGTAACCCTGGGACGACCCGCGGTGGACGCCAAGAGCATCATCGGGGTATTGGGCGCGGGCGTCGAAAGTGGCCACTTCGTGCGGGTCGAGGCCGACGGAACCGACGAAGAGCGGGCCATCGGGACGCTGGGCGAGTTGCTGGCCCGCCCCGACGGGCCGAGCGGCCACTAGCGTGTCGACTCTGCTCGCCGGCATGGCCGCCGCTCCCGGAATCGCGGTCGGTCCACTGTGGCGCTACCGCTCGCGCGGCGCAGCCGGGATGCCGGTCGTGGCCATCGACTCGCGGGCGCAGGCCGAAGCCGCGATCCGTCGCGCCGCGGAGCTGGCCGAGAGACAGCTCGCGGAGTTGGCGGCGCGGCTGCGCTCCTCCGGCCACCCCGGCGACGCGGAGATTCTCGAGGCCCAGGCCCTCATGGCCGTGGATCCGGCCATCGTCGACGACGCGATCCGGCACAGCCGCGATGGTATGGGCCCGGTGGATGCCGTGCTGGCCGCGGCCGAGGCTTCGGCCCGGGTGCTGGCCGGGTTGGACGATGCGCTGCTGGCGGCCCGCGCCGCGGATGTTCGCGACGTGGCCACGCGCATCGTTCGAGCCATGAGCGGCGCTCCTACGGATCTGCCCACGGAACCGTCGATAGTGGTCGCCGACGATCTGCCGCCGTCGCTGCTGGTCGATGTGCCGCCGGGTCTATTACTGGGAGTGGCGTTGGCCGGCGGCTCGCCGACCGCGCACGTGGCGATCCTGGCGAGGAGCCTCGGTCTCCCGGCCGTGGTGGCAGTAGCCGGGTTGCCGGACGCGGCTCGACACTCGGTCAGGATCGGCGTCGACGGCGAGACCGGCGAGGTCATCCTGGACCCCGATGCCGCGGATCTACAGACGATGGCCGATCGGCAGGCCGCGCGCGGCGCCCGCGACAGGGCGGCGGCAGCGTTGCGCGGCCGGCGAGCGACAACGGCGGATGGGCGGCATGTTCCGCTCATGGCCAACATCCGGAGCCCGCAAGATGCCACTCGCGCTCTGGAGGCAGGGGCGGAGGGAGTGGGTCTGTTCCGGACCGAGTACCTGTTTCTGCGCCGCCAGGCGCCCCCGACCGAAGCCGAGCAGACAGCCGAGTACCGGCGTGCCATGGAGGCGTTCGGGCCGGACCGACCCGTGGTTGTCAGGCTGGCCGACATCGGCGGCGACAAGCCGATCCCATACCTGGGTCTACCCGAGGAGCCCAACCCGTTCCTGGGCGTGCGGGCGATTCGCCTGGCCCGCAACTCGCGGGAGCTGTTGCTGACCCAGCTTCGAGCGGTCTGGCGAGCGGCCGGCGAAGCGGGCACAACGCCGCGGGCGATGGCCGCGATGGTCTCAACGGTCGCCGACGCGCGGCTGCTCCTGGAACTCCGCGACGAAGCCAGGGCCGACGTGGTTGCGTCCGGAGCGGCGTGTCCCGAGCGGATGATCACCGGGCTCATGATCGAGGTGCCGTCGGCGGCGATGATGGCCCCGGAGCTCGCGCGCATGGTCGACTTCTTCAGCATCGGCACCAACGATCTGACGCAATACGTTCTGGCTGCCGATCGCGGCAACGCGGCCCTGGCAGGGCTTCAGGATGCGCTCCACCCGGCGGTGCTGCGAACCATCGCCACGATCGTCGCCGGAGCGGCGACGGCCGGAATTCCCGTAGCCGCTTGCGGTGAACTGGCCGGCGATCCGGCCGGGGCCCTCGTGCTGGTCGGTCTCGGCGTGGACGAGTTGTCGGTCGAGCCGGCGGCGCTGGATGGTGTCAGAGCAGCACTCGCGAGCGTGGCCCTGCCGGAGCTGAAGGCGCTGGCTCGGCGCGCGCTGGCCGCCACGGACGCTGAAACCGTCAGGAGCTATGTGCGAGAGATCGCTCGGCCCGAGTGACGCGGTGCGGGCGCCGCAAGTCGGTAGGGCGCCGCAAGTTGGTCAGGCGGCGCCGATGTGCCAGGCGGCGGGGTTGGTGACCGTTCGCAGCGAGATGGCAAGCTCGCGGTTGACCAGCAGCGTTCGGAACCACTCGCTGACCTGGTCATCGCAGTACTGATACTCCAGGACCGCATCCGTCACCGCGACCATAGCCGGTCGGCGGTCGAAACCTCGCACGGGGTTGGCAGTTGGCGGGGCGTGCATGAAGCCCTCGGCACAGTACGGGCCCAGGCGCATCGTCACGCCGTTGGGCTTGGTCGCCAGTCGTCGTTTGGGATCGCCGCGGGGGCCGCTGGCGACCACTATGTCCAGCTCTTCGCGTCCGATTTCGAGCTCGTCGAAGGCTTGAGTATGGCCGTCGATATGGCTGACCACGGTTACGTTGCGGACGGTGATGCTGGGCCGGCTGTTGAGCATGTCGGCAAGTCGAGCGTCTTCGAGGTCGACCTTGCCCTCGACGCGGCAATCATCGGCAAACCCGATGAATTCGATCTCCGTTCCCATGATTTCCCCAGTTCGCTCGGTGAGCATCTTGGAATGTCCCATGGGTGTAATCGGTTGAGTAGTCCCAAGGAAGATACGCCGAACGGGGTACGCAGCCCTTCGTAAACCGCCGTACGCAACGACGATTTAGAGGATTTCTCGGTAAGCGAGCGGCCGCCCGAACGATGGCGCCGAGCGGCGGGTCGCGCGATGGCGCCGAGCGGCGTTAGCTCTGCCGCGAAACTCCGGACGGCGCCGACTTCCGACCGATGCGTCGCTCTTCGCCGCGCAGGAGGCGACCGATGTTGTCCAGGTGGAAGCCCCAAATGAGGGCGATCACGCCCAGACCGTACACGAAATAGACCGGCGGCAGCGGGTTCGGGTAGAGCGGCGGCAGCGGCGCCAGTGCCGTGATGACAATCATGGTGATGCCGCCGACGAGGCTGGCACTCAGCGACCCGATCGAGGAGATGCGAGTCAATAGGATAGTCAGGGCGAAGACCGGGAAGATGGCCAGTAGGATGACCGGGGCGATGATCAAGGCCCCGCCCGCCGCCGGAGCGACGCCGCGGCCACCGTGGAAGCCGATATAGGGCGAGCGGCTATGGCCGATCACTGCCGCCAGTCCGGCCGTCACCTGCGGCACGGGCCCGCCGCCGATCGCGATTACCAGGAGGACGACGGCCGACGCCTTGGCCACGTCGAGCAGCCCGGAAACGGCGGCCCAGCGCATGCCGACCGCACGCGAAACGTTGGCACCGCCGGTGCGGCCGCTGCCGATCGTGCGCGGGTCGGTACCGCCGATCAGACGCGGAATGATGATCCCGAAGGGAATGCCGCCGATCAAATAGCCCGCAATGATTGCGACGGCGACCGGAACTAGGTCTTGGTATTGCATCGCCGGGAAGTATAGGGCCGTACCCGGCAGCCTCGCGCGGCGCCCCACGGCTCGCGTCCCGCGCTCTCCGCCGCGCTCGCCCCGGCGCACGGCGCTCACCGCCGCGCGATCCGGCTACGGGCGTTGGGACGCGGCTTCAATCTCCGCTACGAGCCGGTCGGGGCGATTGCGAAACCAGGCGCGACGCACCGGGTCCGTGGCGACTTCCTCGACGAGGGCCGTGAGGCGGGTGTTGACCGGGGTCGGCACGCCTGTCTCGGCCCCGATGCGAGCCACGGCTCCATTCATCCACTCCACTTCGGTAGGCTCGGCGCACGGGGCGTCCGGCGGCGCCGACTGCACGTGGATCAGCAGCGAAGGCGCCTTGCCGGCCCGTGCTCCGCCGACGACCCTGACCATGATCGGCCGGCCCAGCCATGCCGGCAGACGCATGCCTCGGACCAGCCACGGGACGGGAGCGCGGGGCAGAGCGACCGGCTCGAGGCCCCGGCTGCTCATTACGGCCATCGCCTCCAGGAGCTGGCGCCGTTCCACGCCGTAGAGACGCGGATCGCGGTAGATTGCGGCGGCGTCCATGCCCACGATCGCGCCGGTGGCGTTGGCGATCAAATTGGTCAGCAGCTTCGACCACTTCATCGGCTCGGCGGCCGGCAGCTCACGGACGAGCAGCCCGGCACGGCCGAAGTCATCGAGGAGCGGACGGAGGAGGGGTCGGGCTGCGTCGTCGGCAGCGGCCAGACCCAGGCCGCCACGGCCCATCCACTCCACTGCGTCGGCGGCGGCCAGGCGAATCGGGGCGGTCAGCGACCCGGCGATCATCGCTGCGTTGGGTCGGATTTCCGCCGCGATCGTCTCGGCGCCGATGCCGTTCTCGACGGTGAGCGTGGGCACGTTAGGCCAGCGGAGCGTCGGTGCCAGAGCTTCGCGGAGCATCGGCATCTTGACCGCAACCACGATCAAATCCGGCTCGGGCGCGTCTTCGGTACGGGTGAACCGATGAACGGGGATCGTCAGGCGCGAGCCGTCGGGCCGGATCATGTCGAGCGGCCGCTCCGAGTCGGGCTCGAAGATGCGGACCAACGTTACGTCGTGACCAACCGAACCGAGCAGCGCGCCCAGGAACGAGCCCACGGCACCGGCGCCCACGACAAGGACGCGGCGGAATGGAGTTGGGGCGGGGCTCCGGCCGACGGTCGGGTTCATGCGCCAAGACTAAACGGCGGGCGGCAGGAGCGTCGGGTCGTCCGTCTCATCGCCGACCGAAGAGCCGCCGGGCACCGTCGACCGCGACCCGGCGCCGGATTCGGGAGAGCGCGGTCGCCGGCTCCACGGCCGAAGGGCAGACGGCGGTGCACTGCATCGCGTCACGACACCGCCAGGCAGAATCGGGCTCCGACGCCAGCGCCAGCACAGTCCCAACGTCGCGGCCGCGCGGTTCTTCGACGATTCGCTCCGCGGCCGCAAGCGCGGCAGGCCCAATGAAATCGGCGTCCAGGTGGGCGACAGGGCAGGCGGACAGGCAGAGGCCGCATTCGATGCAGCTCTCGAATCGCACGTAGCTCTTGATACCGTCCGGCGGCTCGGCTCCGGCTTCCGATTCGGCAGTTCGGAGCAACGGCAGCCCGACCGGTTCGAGCCTGGCCTGGAAGTCGAGCATGTCTGTGGCCAGATCGGCCACGACACGCTGATTGACGAGCGGTTCGACCCTGATCGTCTTGCCCCTCGCCACATCCGCGACCCTCGTGTCGCAAGCCAGCCTCTCCCGACCGTCGACCCTGACCCCGCAGGTCCCGCACGAAGCGTGCATGCAGGAATGGCGTACGACCAGCGACGGATCCATCTCGCGCCGAATTGCCAGCAGCGCGTCCAGCACGGTCGCGCCGGCCTGAACTTCGACTTCGAAATCTTCGAAGTGCGGTTCGAGGTCACCTCGCCGGGAGCGGTACACGCGAAAACTCGTCATGCGCCGTACCAGGCCGTGTGCGGCAGCAGAACGTAGTCGGCGGTTTCGCACTGGCAGTCCAGCCCGAGCTTGGCACAGACGAGATCGGCGGTGACCTCGGCCATGGCCCGCAGCGTCGTGGCTTTGCCGCCCGCGACTGTGACGAAGCCCTGGGTTGGAGTGGCGTCGGTGGCGTGGTCGAGGCAGCGCATGCCGCGTGCTAGCTCGCGGCCCGGCGATGGCTGGCCGGTGGGCTCGCGGCCGTCCGTGGCCGGGTCCGCGGCACCGCTTGTGGCAGCGTGGGCCGACCGCGCGCGACGCCGGGGACGGGGTTCGGGCTCACCGATGAGCGGCCGCGCGGAAACCCAGACTGCCCGAATCTTCGCGGTCGCGAGCGCCGGGATCATCAGCGCCCCCTCCCGCACGATCATCTCCACGTCGCCTTGCGGTAGGCCCAGATCGTCCGGGTTGGTGGCGATCCACGAACTGGTGCCCGCGAGGGTCAAGCCACGCTGGGGCACCAGGGCGTCGCCGTCGCCCGGGGAGTTGAGCCGGCTGACGGCCATGTTGCAGTGGCGGCCTCGAATCGCGACCATCACGCCGGGCGAGAGCACGAGTGGCACTTTGACCTCGGCCAATGCCGCGACTTTGCCTGCCCATGCGCCCGCGGCGTTGATCACGACGTCGGCGCCGATCTCGTAGTCGCGGCCGGTGGAGTGGTCGCGAACTGCCACTCCGTTCACGGTTCGGCCGGTCATCTTCACGGCCGTGACCTCCGTGAACGGCTTGATCTCCAGCCCGTGGCGGCGGGCCGTGGCGAAGAAGCGGAGAGGCATCCGCATGGCGTCCATGGTCGCGTCCGGAACCTGGACCGCAAACCGCAGCGCGGGGCTCAGTTGCGGTTCCATGCGGAGGGCCGTGTCGCGGTTGATGCGTTTCGCCGGCACAGCGCACTGCCAGCACGCTTCCAGGAATCGGTCGGCGAAAGCGACGTCATCGTCGGAGATGGCGACGTACAGGCCGTCGTTCTCCTCGAACGAGCCCGGGCAAATCCGGCGCAGGATCTTGTTCTCGGCACTGCATTCGATCGCCGAGGAGCGATCCGTCGTGACGTAGCGCGCGCCGCTGTGGAGCAGGCCGTGGTGACGGCCCGTGCTGCCCGAGGTGATCTCACCGCGTTCGACGAGCGTGACGCGAAGGCCGCGGAGGGACAAGTCGTGGGCGATCGCACCGCCGGTTCCGCCCCCGCCGACGATCACCACATGAGGCGCAGGCGCGCGAATGCCCCGCGTCGTGCCCAGGGCGTCTCCCGCTCCCCTGGCGCCTCCCGCGCCGCCCCCCGACCCGTGTGTCATTCGATCCAATCGAACGTTCCTCGTGGTCGTGCTTTTCAGATGTGTATTCCCGTTCGTGATGTGCGGGCCAATCGTATGCGCTCGGAGGGGGCGGATTGGCCGGTTTTCGCCAACCGCTCCGGGCGCCTTGATCCGCCCAGCGGTCGAGATTGCCCAAGGGCTGGACGCACTACCCGATCTGGTAGCAAGGTGGCGGCATGAAGACACGTGCCGCCGGATCCGTTCTCTCCATGTCGCTGGCGCTGATCGTCGCCGCCTGCGGTTCAACGCCGGCTACCTCGAACCCGACCGGGACGACGACCGGCACCGCCTCCATGGCCACTCCCATCGCCACGCCCGTGACGAGCCAGAGCCCGTCGCCCGCGCCGACTGCGGACCCGGCCACGGCCGATTGGCCCGTCTACCACCTCGACTCGCAACGCACTGGCAACGCGACAGCCTTCCCGGCCTTCACCGGTTCACTTACCAAGGGCTGGACTGCCGGCCTGGACGGAGCCGTCTATGCCGAACCGTTGGTCGTCGGCGGCCAGGTCATCGCGGCCACCGAAGGCGACAGCGTCTACGCTCTCGACCCGTCTTCGGGCAAAACGCTCTGGCACCAGAAGCTCGGCACACCGGTGGCCAGGTCCACGCTCCCTTGCGGCAACATCGATCCGCTGGGCATCACCAGCACGCCCGCCTACGACGCCACGACCGCGACGCTCTTTGCCGTGGCCGAAGTGAAGGGGCCGGCGCACACGCTCTTCGCTCTGGACCCGGCTACGGGCACCGTCCGGTGGTCCCGCAATGTGGACCTGCCGGGTCACCCTGCCCGGAACCAGCAGCAGCGCGCCGCCCTTGCTGTCGGCAACGGATATGTCTATATCGGCTTCGGCGGTCTGGCCGGCGACTGCGCTCAATATTCCGGTGAGGTCGTGGGCGTTCCCGTGTCGGGTCAGGGTGACACGATCTCCTACACGGTCCCGGTTGCCAGAGAAGGCGCGGTCTGGGCTACGGGCGGTCCCGTGATCGACGAATCCGGAAATCTCTACGTTTCCACCGGCAATGGCAGTTCGACGTCCAAGTACGACGGCAGCGACTCGGTCGTGGAGCTGTCGCCGAAGCTGCAGATGATCTCGCGCTTCGCCCCGTCCACCTGGGTCTCCGACAATGCCCGCGACCTGGATCTCGGGTCGCTCTCGCCCGTTCTGGTCCCGGGCGGTTACGTCTTCATCGCCGGCAAGCGCGGGACCGGGTATGTGCTCCGCCAGGGGGCGTTGGGCGGCATCGGGAAGCAGGTTTCGTCCGCGACGGTATGCGGCGCGTTCGGCGGCTCAGCTCAGATCGGCGGCACGATCTTCGTGCCCTGCACCAGCCAGCTGCGCCAGGTCACTGTGGGCACGGAAGGGTCGTTGCGTCCGGGTTGGACCAACTCATCCGCCGGCGGCCCGCCGGTAGTCGGTGGTGGCGTCGTGTGGAGCCTGGCATCCGGCCATCTCTACGCCCTGAACCCGAATACGGGGGCGGTCCGGGCGAGCATGGCGGTCGGATCGCTGCCGCACTTCGCCAGCCCCACACTGTGGAACGGTCTGGTTCTGGTTGGGACGATGTCCGGAGTGTTTGCGGTCAAGGCTTAGCCGCGGGCACGCCGGCATTTCGGATGAACTTGGCAGCACGGTTCCGTATGGCTACCCTTCAGCGGAACCAGGCGAGCTAGCCGTCGAGGAGGTCCCGAGAGGTGAACCCGTCGGTCGTCGCAGCCGCGGGCATCACGGTTGCCGCGATCTTTCTCTTCATCGCCGAAGCGGACGGCCTCGTAGAAGGCCACGCCCGCGTCCGGACCCTCCTCTTCGACGCCATGCGCTGGGTCGTCGTCGCTGGCCTGGCCTGGCTGCTGATCCCCGTGGCGTTCACCGACCCCGGGCCGCAGCGCGTCGCCATCATCCTGGGACTGGCCGGGCTCATCGGGGCCGTGATCCTGATCCCCGTGCGCTGGTTCGTGCGTCTGGGCGGGCGAAAACCGAAATGGGAGTTGCGCCGGACAAAGATCGAAGTGGCGCAGATCGCCAACCGCGTTCGACGCAATTCGGCTGCCGTTTCGACCGCCCGAATAGGCGAAACCATCACGCGGTTGGGGGAGTTGAAGACTCCCGACACCGCGGAGTTGTGCGACCTCCTGACCGCGGCACTCGAGGATCTGCTGGCCGGCAAGGAGTCGTGGAACGAGGCCGGCCGGCGCTCCATCCGAATCGACCAGTTGTGCCGCGCCCTGTGGCCCGAAGACATGCCCCTGCCCGACAACGGTCCCGGCGAAGCCACGTTCCGCTGGCAGCTCTATCGCACTTTCGGGCAGATGATGGAGATAGCGGCTTCTCGGCCGTCCGAGGATTCGGTCGCGGAATTCGAGGGCCTGTGCTCGTCGCTGGAGGAGTTCCGGCGGCCGGACGTCTACCGCTTCATCGACGCCGTACAGCAGGCCGCGGATCGGTGGCTGGCGATGTCTTCTTTCGGGCGACCGTGGATCGATTCTTATGATTTCGCGGCGTTAGGGCCCGACGGATTGACCGAGATCAAATCGATCTGGGGCCGCGAGGCGGCGATGTGGGGTGCGCATCTGGACCGCGAGGACCTCGCTGCGCTCGAACTGGACCTGGCGCGACGCGGCCGGCCGCCCGAACCGGAACCCGCGCCCGTGGCGGCGCCTGAGCCGGGGCGCGAAGAGATGCCCGTCGAAGCTCAGCTAACGCTCGACAGTGTGCCCGACTTCGCGCTCGAACTCGAAGTGTTCGACTCGCCCGACTTCGAAGACTGGCCGGGCGACGCGCCGATCCTCTATGTCGAAGCGCAACAAGACCTCGACCAGCGGCGCGACGAAGACCCGGATGTTGCCGCCGGTTAGTGCCAGGGAATCGGCGTTATGCCTCGCCCGCGCTGTTCGGAAATGTCCACCCAGCCATAGTCGGTGTCGCCGCCGGCGACGTGGGCCTGGGCTTCGTTCCATTCGCTGAGGCCCTCGGCCAGCGCATCGGAGATCGTGTCGTGGCCGATCATGGTCGTCTCGACGAAGTAATAGCTGTCGCCCGTATCGTCGGCCCGAACAGCGACATAGGCGTGGCCGGGAACGATGACGACGGATGGCTGCATACCGAGCGCTTCCACGGCCGACGCGTACAGCAAGGTCAGCTCGATGCAGTTGCCGCTCGACTGCTGGAGCACTTCGGCGGGCAGTCTGATGCGCTGAGACGAAGTAGAGGCGAACGAGTCGGTCGTCGATATGTATGTCAGCTTGTACGTGGCGTCTTCGGCCTGCCAGATGTCGGCGATTCGCTGGGAGACGGTACCGGTCGAATCCTGCTGGCTGTCGTAGCCGCTGGTCATGACGCCATTGGGGTCGAAGTCGGCCGCGGCCCGGATTAGCTGCTCAACGCCCGGATCGGTGGGCGTGACCATGGCCGCCAGCAGGTCGTAGTCCATTTGCTGACTCATGCCGTTGATCGTCCAGGGGAAGTCCCTCCTGGACGTGACGAGCGTACGATTCGTCTGGTCGACGATGGTTCGGCGCTGTCCGGCGTCCAGGTACGAGATCGTGACGTGCAGGTCGGCTTCCTTCTGGCTGGTCAGCGAGTCGATCGCGGCCGTCGTGAGGCGCGGATTCTGGCGCACCTCTTTGGTCCCGCCACCGCTGATCGTGATCGTGTCCGTGGCCGCGTCGGTGAAGCCGCTGATCTCGCTCTCGACCACGACCTTCACCGGCTCCGAGTTGCCGTTGACGATCGTGGCGATGACGAAGGCGTCGAGGAACGTGCCGTACAGGTGGGCCAGGGGCGTGATCAACGCGTCGCGGTACGTGTACGTGGCGGTTATCCGGTCCACGGAGCCGGTGGCCGCGGTGGCGCGTGATGCGGCCGAGGCCGTCGCTGCCGATCCAACCGGCACCGCGACATGGACGCTGGAAGCGATCGGCCCAACCGGAGGCCGAGTCCTGAAAGTAACCTCGGCATCGCCGCAGCCCGCGAAAACAACCGTCGACACGAGCATCGCCAGGGCAACGGCGCCGAGTAGAGCGTGCCGCTCTTGGAATCGTCGCCTGGAACTCATCGGTTCCTCCTGACGTGCCGCTGCCGGATCCCGCGGGGACGGGGATCGCCAGATGGTAGCGCCGGACCGTTCCGCCGGACAGTGGGGGAATCGTTGGGCGCCAAACGGACGCTTCGGCGGCGGCGGACACGCGCGCTCGTGGATCAGCCGCGAGCGACCCTCAAGTCCAGGCTGGAACGATTCAACGGCTCGCCCGCCTCATCGCCGCATAGCACGATGTTCTCGAGGCGAACGCCCCAGCGGCCCGGCAGGTAGATTCCCGGCTCGACGCTGAAGGCCATCCCCGGCCGGAGAGCCGCCGAGTTGCCCTCGACGATGTACGGGTCTTCGTGCACTTCGAGCCCGATGCCGTGACCCGTTCTATGAGTGAAGTATTCGCCGTAGCCCGCGGCCCCAATGACGCCTCGCGCTACCGTATCGATAGAAGCGGCGGTCACGCCCGGTCGAACCGCGGCAGTGGCCGCTTCGTTGGCTTCGCGGACCAGGTCGTAGACACGGCGGAACTCCGGTTCCGGCTCTATGCCCTGCTCGCCGGCGACCCAGACGGTCCGGGTCGTATCGCTTAGATAGCCGGCCAGGGTGCCGCCGATGTCCAGTACCACGGGCTCGCCTGCCTGGATGCGGCGTTCGCCGGCATCGTGATGTGGCGAAGCTCCGTTGGGCCCGGAACCGACGATGGCGAAGTCGGCGACGTCGTGGCCCTCGTCGACGAGGCGGCCCCGGATCTCGCGGGCGACGTCGGCTTCGGCTCGTCCGATGAGTGGACCGGCGGCAATGGCTTCGATCGTCCGGTCGGCAGCGGCGGCGGCGAGACGGAGAAGGCGCGCTTCGTCGGCGTCCTTGACGATCCGAAGCTCCCGCAGCACGGCGCTGGCGGGTTCGAAGACTCGGCCCGGTAGAGCTCGCTGCAGCTGCAGAACGTGCATGGCCCACAGCCGGTCCGAGAGACCTAGTGGCTTGCCCGTCCCGGTGCCGGTCCCAGCCGCGCCCAGACCCAGGGCAGCGAGTAGATCCGCGACGCGCGCCGCGGGATCGTCGGTCTCCTCGAACGCGACCACCTCGGCGCCGCCGGCCCGCACCAGGGGAGTGGCCTCGGCCTTAGCGGCCTCCAGGCGAGGGACGACGAATTGGGCCTTGCCATCCGCCGGCACGACGAGCAGCGTCAGCCGCTCCATCGGCTCCCCGACGAAGCCGGTCAGGTATCGCAGGTCCGGGCCCACGCTGAGCAGCAACGCGCCGAAGCCACCGGCGTCGATCGCCACTCGGCACGCGGCCAGGCGGTCGGCGTAGCGGGCATCCGGGATCGAGTTCACTTGCCCGCCAGCGCTTCGACGAGCGGCGCCATGGTTTCCATCGATCGGCTCGGGAACGTGTAGTAGCTGATGCCGAGTTTGTCGCGGCGCCGGAGGAGCTGATCCCGCACTCCTTTGAGAGTGCCGTAGAGCACGTACGGACTGCCGTAAATGGTCGTCGCGGCTCTAACCGTGGCGGCGGCCGCGGAACCGATCAGCGAGTTGCCGCTGCCGACCAGGCCCGCGGAACTGACCCACAGATTGATCTCGAGCCGCTCGAATCGGTCACCGGCCGCCTCTTTGACGATCGCGATCTTGGTCGCCGTCGCTTTCTCGGTGGCTTGGGCGAAGAGCGGCCAGCCGCGGGCGCTGAAGCCCGGGGTCAAGCCCACGATGTCCCCTTCGCGGGCGGCCAGGCGCAACATTCGCGGCCCTCCCGCGCCGATCGCGAGCGGCGGTCTGGGCTGCTGGACGGGCGGAACGCCGGCGTAGGCGCGGTCCAGGTTGTAGTTAGGGCCGTGATGCGTGACGGTTTCGCCGGCCAGAAGCCGCTTGACGATCGGAACCGCTTCCTCGAGCCGATCCACGCGCGCCGACGCTGGGGCGTACTCCATGCCCATGGCTCGGTAGTCGCTGGTCATCCAGCCGGCGCCCATGCCCATCTCGAAGCGGCCTCCGGACAGGTACTCCAGCGTGGCGGCTTCGCGGGCGAGGATCAACGGATGGCGGTAGTCGTTGGCGAAGACGAATGCGCCGACATGCAGCTTCGTGGTGGCCGCTGCCGCGACGGCCAGCGCCGTGAACGGTGACAGCTGGTGGCCGAGGTGGTCGGGCATGACCAGCACGTCATAACCGAGCGATTCGACTCGCTTCGCCAGTGCCGCCCAGGCGTCGCCGCCGGCCGCCCACTCTTGTTGTACGGCGAAACGAAACGGATGCATGAGCGGAGGTTACTCCGAGTCTGTGCCGGCTGCCCCGTACGGAATGGCGGCCGAACGACCGGCCCCTCGCCGCGCAGTCCGGCCTTGCGCGCCGCCGCCGGAATCGAAAGAGGACCGGGCGCTTTGCCCGGTCCTCTTTCTTTGAGAGCCCGCCGCGGGCTAGGCGGTCTCGGCGATAGCCGCTTCGAATTGCGAGTTGTAGAGATCGAAGTAGAAGCCCTTCTTGGCCATGAGTTCGTCATGGCTGCCCTGCTCGACGATGGCGCCCTGGTCCATGACCAGGATCTCGTCGGCGTTGCGGATCGTGGAGAGGCGGTGGGCGATGACGAAGGCCGTGCGGCCCTTCATCAGACGCGACATCGCCTGCTGAACGAGGACTTCGGTGCGGGTGTCGACGGAGCTGGTTGCCTCGTCGAGGATGAGGATCTCCGGGTCGGCCAGGAAGGCTCGAGCGATCGTCAGCAGCTGCTTCTCACCCTGAGATAGGTTCGAAGCATCGTCGTCGATGACCGTGTCGTAGCCATGTTCCATAGTCCGGACGAAGTGGTCGACGTGGGCGGCCTTTGCGGCGGCCACGATCTGCTCTTCGGTTGCGTCTTCCTTGCCGTAGGCGATGTTCTCGCGGATCGTGCCGCCGAACAGCCACGTGTCCTGGAGGACCATGCCGAAGGTCTGGCGCAGATTGTTGCGGGTCATCTTGCGGCTGTCGACGCCGTCGATGCTCATCGAACCGGCATCGAGTTCGTAGAAGCGCATCAGCAGATTCACGACCGTGGTCTTGCCCGCGCCCGTCGGCCCGACGATGGCCAGAACCTCGCCCGACCGGACGTCGGCGTTGAGGTTGTCGATGAGCGGCCGATCCAGCTCGTACCGGAACGAGACGCCCTCCATCGTGACGTGGCCCGCGACGTGCTCGAGGATGATCGGGTCCACCGGATCCGGAATTTCCTCGGTCTCGTCCAGCAGCTCGAAGACTCGTTCGGCCGACGCCATGGTCGACTGGAGGAGGTTGGCGATGCTGGCCGTCTGGGTGATTGGCTGGGTGAACGAGCGAGAGTACTGGATGAACGCCTGGACATCGCCCAGCGACATCGTCCCGCTCGCGACCTGGACGCCGCCGATGACGGCGATCGCGACGTAGTTGAGGTTGCTGACGAAGTTCATCGCCGGCATCACGATGCCCGAGATGAATTGAGCCTTGAAGCTCGCGTCGTAGACGCTTCGGTTCTCTTCATCGAACTTGCGGATCGCGTCTTCTTGGTGGCCGAAGATCTTCACGACGGCATGGCCGGTGTGGGATTCCTCAACGATGCCGTTCAAGACGCCGGTTCGAGCCCATTGAGCCGCGAACTGCTTCTGCGACCGGCGGGCGATCAGCATCGTCGTGACGGCCGCGATGGGGATGACCATGAGCGAGATGACCGCCAGCAGCGGGCTGATCCAGAACATCATGGCCAGGATGCCGACGATCGTGGCGATCGAGGTGATGATCTGGGTCAGGGCCTGCTGCAATGTGTTTGCGATGTTGTCGATGTCGTTGGTGACGCGGCTCAGCGTGTCGCCTCGAGGATGAGTGTCGAAGTACTTCAGCGGCAGCCGGCCAAGCTTCTGATCGACTTCGCGGCGAAGCCGGTAAACGGTCCGCTGCGAGACGCCGGCCATGGTGTACCAGGAAACCCAGCTGAAGAACGTGGCCATCAGGTAGAGGGCCACCAGGCCAAGCAAGACCATTCCGAGAGCGCCGAAGTCGACGCCGACACCCGGGACGGCGTGGGAGCTGGCGACCAGGTCGGCGATTGGACTGTGATTGGCTCGAAGGTATGCGACCGCCTGAGGGAGTGTGGTCCCGGCCGGCAGCTGCTTGCCGATCAGGCCATCCATAAGCTGGTTGATGCCGTTGCCCAGAATCTTGGGGCCGAAGACCTGGCCGGCCGTGCTGAACAGCGCGACCACGACCACGAGGCCGATCCACTTCCGCTCGGGGCGAAGCTCGCCCACGAGCCTGCGGAACGTCTGGCGGAAGTTCTTGGCCTTTTCGGTCGGCATCATGGCGCCGCCCATCGGGCCCATGCCACCGCCCATCGGGCCGCGGCGGCGCGGACCGCCCGGACCGCCGAACCCGCCGGTGGCGCCGCCGGCCGCCTTGCGACTGTTGCTGCCTGCGGGGCCGCTCATGCCACTTCCTCTCGAGTCAGCTGCGAGTAGACGATCTCCTGATACGTCTCGCAGGACTTCATTAGTTCGTCGTGAGTGCCGATGCCGACGATCTGGCCGCTGTCCAGGACGATGATCTGGTCGGCATGCATGATCGTTCCGACGCGCTGGGCGACGATGATCACCGTCGCGTCGTGCGTCTCCTCACGGAGCGCGGCTCGCAATTGCTGGTCTGTCTTGAAGTCGAGGGCGGAGAAGCTGTCGTCGAAGATGTAGACCTTCGGCCGCTTGACGATGGCCCGGGCAATCGCCAGGCGTTGCCGCTGGCCGCCCGAGACATTGGTGCCGCCCTGGTCTACTTCGCCGTCCAGGCCGCCTTCCATCTCTGTCACGAACTGCTTGCCCTGGGCGATTTCGAGGGCCTTCCAGAGGGCCTCGTCGTCGGCCGACTCGTCGCCGTAGCGCAGGTTGGAGGCGATCGTGCCACTGAATAGGAAGGCCTTTTGCGGAACGACACCGATCAGCGACCAGAGCTTCTCCAGCCGGAGGTTTCGGACATCGACGCCGTCGATCTTGACGCTGCCCGAGGTCACGTCGTAGAAGCGCGGGATCAGGTTCGTCAGGGTCGACTTACCGGAGCCGGTGCTGCCGACCAGAGCCGTGGTTTGACCCGGTTTGGCTGTGAAGGAGATGCCGCACAGGACCGGGTCTTCGGCGCCGGGATAGCGGAACTCGACGTTGTCGAACTCCACGACTCCCTTGGGATCGGCGATCTCCACGGCGTCGTCCGGGTCGCACAGGTCCACGTCCGTCTCGAGAACCGCCTGGATCCGTTCGGCGGCGGCCGCCGCTCGCGGGACCATAACGAAGATGAGGGCCGCCATCATCACGGAGAACAGGACCAGCATCACGTACTGCAGGAATGCGGACAGGTTGCCGATCTGCATTCCGCCGGAGTCGATGCGCAGGCCTCCGAACCACACGATCGCGACTGTGGATAGGTTCATCGTTCCGAACAGGAACGGGATCATCATGGCGAATAGCCGGTTGACCCGGAGCTGCGTCCGGGTGAGATCGGCGTTGGCTTCGTCGAAACGGCGCTCCTCGTGCTCGGTTCTGACGAAGGCTCGGATTACTCGAACGCCGCTCAACGTCTCGCGCATAACCTGGTTGATCCGGTCCGTCTTCTTCTGCACGGAGCGGAACATCGGCAGCGCCTTGACGGCGACGATGGCGATCATCCCGACGACGAGCGGAATGACGACGACCAGCACGCCCGAAAGGGGCACGTCCTCGCGGAGGGCCATGATGATGCCGCCGACCGCCATGATCGGGGCCATGATCATGATGTTGAACGCCATCACCAGGACCATCTGGACCTGCTGGACGTCGTTGGTGTTGCGAGTGATCAGGGACGGCGTTCCGAAGGTGTTGGTGTCCTTCTGCGAGAAGTCCATGACCTTGCGGAAGATGGCGCTACGGACGTCGCGGCCGAACGACATGGCCACCTTCGAGCCGAAGTAGACCGACACGATGGAAGCCACGCCGAGCAGGCCCGTCACCAGCAGCATGAAGGTGCCGGTGCGGGTGATGTAGCCCGTGTCCCCTTTGACGACACCGTTGTTAATGATGTCCGCGTTCAGGCTTGGCAGGTACAGGTTGGCCAGGGCCTGGATCGCGACGAGGACCAGGACGATGCCCAGGGGCAGCGAGTAGGGTCTCAGATACTTGGTCAGCAGCTTGGTCATCGGCGTATTTCCATTTCTGTCATTGGGGTATTGGGCTCCTGCGAGGTTCAGCTGTGGCAAGCGTGGGTGGCGGTTGTGAAGGATTGGTGAAGGCGATCCGGAGAACCAATGGCTTCGACTAATTGTTCGCGGGCCGCTCGTTGAGATCAGCGGGGTCGAGGCTTTGGGCGGCGCTCAGGAGCCTGTCTCGGGAGGCGTGCAGGGCCTTCATCCCGACAAGGAGCGACGACATCTCGGCTGCGGTTAGTTCGGCCAGGACCTGCGTCAGTGTTTCGCGGCGCTGAACCGCCATGCCGCTGAAGACGCTCCGGCCTGCTTCGGTTGGGTAGACCATCACGACTCGCCGGTCGTCTGTGGCGTGGCGCCTCTCTACGAGGCCGCGCTTCTCCATCCTGTCCACGATGCCCGTGGCGCTGGCATCGGAGACGTCCATCTCCTCGGCCAGTCTTCGCATGGGCATGGGCCCGAGCCGCTCGATGACCGTCAGGACGTTGAGATGAGCAAGACTCAGGGAGTGGCGGTGCCACGCCTTGAGGGCCCCGCCGCGGTCTCGCGACGGCCACGACGTCATCTCGTCCAGCAGCTCGCGCTCCAGAGTTGATCGGTCGGTAGTGGTGCCGGTAGTGGTGCCGCTAGTCTTCGAATTCATGATAGTTATACGCATCTCGCAAATAGTCTATGTGACATAGACCATTATGGGTGACACGAGCTTTTAACGCATACGGCGTTCTCATGAAATCCGGATCGCCCAATCAGTGAGCGGCGCGTGGTCGCGGTGTCATGTGGTAACCATTTCGAAAGAAGCTTGGCCCGACAGTTGGCGCCATGACATCGCTGCTCGCACTCAGGCCATTCGCTGCGGTCGAAGTCGCGGTTCGCGTTGACGCGAACGCAGTCGCGACGCTCGTTCGCTTTCTCCCTCTCCGTCTCGCGATCGCTCGGACGCCACGGTGCCCGCAGCCGGTCGCGCCCCCAATCGCTACATTCAGACACTCCGAAAGGACACGAGGATGACTGCCATCGCCAGACCCGCCTTCGTACCGCGTCTTAGGCCGGTGGAGGCCGCCCGCAGCCTGGTCAGGGGCGACACTCGAGAAGACGCCTGGGTTCGCCCCGCGCTGATGGGCGTGCTAGCGCTGGCAGCAGTCCTATATCTGTGGAATCTGACCGTCAGCGGCTACGCCAACACCTATTACTCCGCCGCGGCCCTGGCCGGCTCGCAGAGCTGGTCGGCCTGGTTCTTCGGCAGTTTCGATGCCGCCAACTTCATCACGGTCGACAAGCCGCCGCTCGGCACGATGCTCATGGGCCTGTCGGTCCGGTTGTTCGGCATGAGCTCGCTGAGCATCCTCGCGCCCGAGGCGCTGTGCGGAGTGGCCACGGTTGGGGTCCTGTTCCTCGCCGTCAAGCGCTCCTTCGGGCCGGTGGCGGCGGTCATAGCCGCCGTGGTCATGGCGCTCACGCCGGCGGCGGTCCTGATATTCCGCTTCAACAACCCCGACGCTTTGCTGACACTCCTGCTCGTGGTGTCCGCCTGGGCGCTACTGCGCTCGATCGAAAACGGCAGCTACCGCTGGATAGCTTTGGCCGCGGCCTGTGTCGGGCTGGCGTTCCTGACCAAATACCTGCAGGCCTATCTAGTTCTGCCCGGTTACGCTCTCGTCTTCGGCTTCTCGGCCAACACTTCGCTGCGACGCCGGATCGGCGGACTCTTTGTCGCCCTCGCGACCGTGCTCGTTACCAGCGGCTGGTGGGTTGCGATCGTCGAGTTGCTGCCGGCCGGAAGCAAGCCATTCATCGGCGGCAGCACCACCGGTTCCGCTCTCGATCTCATATTTGGTTACGACGGCCTGGGCCGGATCTTCGGAGCCAGCGGTCCCGGCGCCGGCGCCGGCGGTGGCTTCAGCGGCGATGCCGGTCTCCTGCGCCTCTTCAACGATGAGTTGTTCGGCCAGATCGCCTGGCTGATTCCGCTGGCTCTCGTTTGCCTGGTAGTTGGCCTGTTCCAGCGCCGATGGGCCCATCGAACCGACGTCGCGCTCGCGGGCTACCTCCTGTGGGGCAGTTGGTTCGTCGTGACGGCCCTGGTCTTCAGCTACATGTCGGGGATCATCCACTCTTACTATGCCGTGGCTCTCGCGCCGGCCATTGCCGCACTCGTCGGCGCCGGGCTAGTGGACCTGTGGCGAACGCACTTCCACATCGCGAACGTCCGAATCTGGTTGGGCGGCATAGCCGTGGCCGCCGCCGCTCTCGGCTCGACCTGGTTCGGAGCCACGCTGCTGGACCGCACCCCCAACTTCGACCCGGGACTTGGACCCGTGGCGATTGCGCTGGCGGCCGTGGCCCTGGCGGTCCTCGCCGTGGCGTCCCTCGTCGTGGCGGCCCTGCCCGCACTCGCGGCCCGACCGCAAGTTCGGCGAGTGGCTCTAGCAGCGGCCGCGCTCGGTGTCTGCGCCACTCTCATCGCCCCGGCTGCCTATGCGGTCGACACTACGGGCACTGCTTATGGCGGCGGCGACCCTCACCCGGGACCCGGAACGACGAGCACGATGGGCGGCTTTGGTGGTGGCGGCGCCGGGAGCGCCGGTAGCCCGGCGGTGGGTTTTGACGGTGGCTTCGGTGGCGCCCAACCCGCAGCCGGTGGCGTGCCCGCAGCCGGGGGCCTGAGCGGCGACGGCGGTGGCATCGGCGGCAACTCTTCCGACACGGCGTTGCTGCAGTATCTCGTCACCAACAAGGGCACGGCCAAGTGGATCGTCGCCGCCGACTCGTCGCAAGAGGCGGGCTCGATCGAGATCGCGACCGGCTTCCCGGTGATGGCCATGGGCGGCTTCACCGGCTCGGACCCCACGCCGACCCTCGACGAGCTCAAGAGCTACATCGCGGCCGGCGAGCTTCGCTTCGTAATCGCGAGCGGCAGCACGGGCGGCTTCGGCGGCGGCTCATCGAGCGTGAGTTCGTGGGTTGTGAGCACTTGCACCGCGGTGAGTTACGGTGGCACGGCCTCTCTCTACGATTGCGCCGGCGCTGTGAAGTAGGGAATGCGCATCGAGTCCGCGGACCCGCTCGGCCGGACTCGCCGGACCCGCCGCCCCGCGCCCTCGGTCCGGCCCTCGGTCGCCCGCCGGACCCGCTCGGCCGGTTGCGCCGACGGTTGCGACGCGCACCGCCGGTCGCCTGTGGACCAATCTAGTCAGATTCAAACGGGAGTAGCACGAACCGAAGTCCCAGGGCTCTGCGACGGATCTTTGGGCGGATGGATGGCGGGTTCGAGCTCAGATTGAGCGCGAACCCGCCATCGACATCGTGGCTCGCGGCAGTGGCTGCACTCCGAACCCCCGGAATGTTGTCTCCGCTCTACCCGGGTTTGAATCTGACCAC
>PMLK01000091.1 GCA_003158875.1 Chloroflexota bacterium | reverse complement strand
TTCTTCTTCGCCACGTGCGCGTTCAACTCCATCTGGCGCGGCCGATGCCGCTACGGGTGTGGAGCCCTCAATCGGACTTGAACCGATGACCTCGTCCTTACCAAGGACGCGCTCTGCCAGCTGAGCTATGAGGGCCCGGGGCCGAGAAATCCATATATGGTGGGCAGGAGAGGAATCGAACCTCTACAGCCGAAGGCGGCTGATTTACAGTCAGCTGAGCTCACCACCTGCTCAACCTACCCACGGAAGCTGCCAGAGGTCGCGGGGGGCCCCGCCCAACCACTGACTTTTCAGTTGGAGCCGACGACGGGACTCGAACCCGGAACCTGCGGTTTACAAAACCGCTGCTCTACCAATTGAGCTACGTCGGCGAGCACAAGGGCATGCTATCGCTAAGACCCCTAGGCGCCGGGGAATGATATTGGCTGGCCCCCTCGGCGGTCAAGCGCGGCCACGAAACGCGCCCCGTTGACCGCGGCTTGGGGCCTCGTCAGAGATCGCGCCGGCCAGCGACCGAGGCCCAAAACGGACTCCACTCCTCACTCGACGGTGTCGACCGGGGGCTCCACGCCGGTCGCTCCGGGCAAAAGAGCCAAGCCGTCGTCGGCAAGGCTGCCGTCGTCGGCTGATGGCGCAACCGCCACGGATCGACGTCGTGTCTTCGGCTTGGGCGTGGGTTCGCCGACGGTCTCCGGCGCATTATCCGGCTTCGTCGCGGGGCCCAGTTCCGTAGCAAGGCCCGGAGCAAGGTCGGTGGCGGGGTCGAAGCCGGGGTCGAAGCCGACGCCCGCCGTAACCGACTCCTCGACCACGGCATCGGAGTCGAGGGGCTCTTCTGGACCGCTCCTAAGCCCCAGGTCATCTTCCACTCCCCCACTCGGACCAATGAGTGGCCTGTCCCCACCGCGCTGGCTGGACGCCTCGTACAGAAGGATGGAGCCGGCCACGGCCGCGTTGAGGGACGTAACCCGACCGCGCATCGGGATGCGAATCACGGCGTCGCAACGACGTCGAACGGCCGGGCCCAGGCCCTGGCCTTCGCTGCCCACGACCACCACAACCGGACCACGAAGGTCTGCCTGGCGAGCCGTGAGAGAGGCGTCCGCATCCGAGCCGACGATCCGCAGGCCGCGAACGTGGAGATCGGTCAGCGCTTCGGCCAGATCCTCTACCGGTACTAGCAGCAGGTGCTCGACGGCTCCGGCGGACGACTTGATGGCGGCGGCCGAGAGCGGCGCCTGGCGGCGAACCGGGTAGATGACGCCGTGGACTCCGGACGCTTCGGCGGTCCTAAGAAGTGAACCGAAGTTTTGCGGATCCTCGAGCGAGTCGAGCACCAGGATGAACGGCGCCTCCTTACGCTCGATCGCCCGGGCCAGGATGTCGTCCAGGCCCGCGAACTGGCGCTTGTCCGTGACGAGTGCGACGCCCTGGTGGCCGTCGAACCCGGCGAGGGATGTCAGCGTCCCGCCTTCGACTTCGACGATGGGGATGCGCAGGTTGGTGGCGTGGAGGACGAGCTTTTCGAGGGCCTGGCGCCGTTGCGGAACCACGAGCAATCGGATCGCCTTACGACGGGCGATGAATGCTTCTTCAACCGGGTGACGGCCTGCGATGAGTTCTTCGTCCTCACCGAGCAGGTCTGACGCCGGCGGTCCGCTCTCCGGCCGACTCCACTGATTGGAGCCGGCGCCATAGGGCCGGCGATCCTGGAAACCGCCCGAGCGGGCCCGATAGTCCGGTCGGAATGACGGCCGAGGCGAGGGTCGGACAGGTCTCGGTCCGGCGCTTCGGTCGGCGTCGAGCCCGGCCGCTCGAATGCCCCGATTCTCGTCCACGTTCGTCTGGCCGCGGGTCGGGGCGAAGCCGTCGGGAGTGGTGGCTGTGTCGCGTTCGACCGATTGGTCGGTCTCGTGGAAGTGAGCAGCGGGCGGCATGTCGGGCCGCGGTCGAACGTCGTCCGGCCGCCGCCCACCGAAGCCGATACCGGATCCTCGTGGTCTGGGCGCTGGCCCCGGGCGTCGAGTCATTCCTGGGCCGGCTGCGAAACCGGGGCCGCGGCCATAGCCGGAGTCTCTCGGTGCCGCGGCTCGATCCGGCTGCCACTCACGCCTCGGGGTGTCGGATTCGAATTCCGGCCTGGGCCGCTCGGGGCGGAAACCGCCCGGACGCGAATCCCGATATGCGTTCGGGGCCGCGGGCCCGTCGGAACGGAAGCCGCCCGGTCGTGGCCCAGGGCGGAAGCCGCCGGGGCGCGGACCGTCGGAACGGAAGCCGCCCGGTCGTGGCCCAGGGCGGAAGCCGCCGGGGCGCGGACCGTCGGAACGGAAGCCGCCCGGTCGTGGACCGTCTTCGCCTGCGCCGCCCGTCCAGGCGCCTCTGCCTTCGGACGGCGACGGATCGGGCGATCGCCACTGACCGGTAGGTCGGTGGCCGCCGAATCCAGGACCTGCCGGCCGCTGGCCCCCTGGACGGAATCCTCCCTGGCGGGGTCCACCCGTGCGAGGCCCGTCCGAACGCGGGCCGTGGAAGCGCTGAGTCTCCGGCCGCTCGCCGCCCGGCCGCGCGCCTTCCGGCCGCGCGCCATCCGGCCCTGATCCCTCAGGTCGAGGCCCACCCGGCCTGAAGCCGTCCGGTCTGGGGCTGTCGAAGCGACGCTTCTGATGACCGGGCTTTCGCCCGCCAGAGAAGCCGTCGCCGGGCTTGTTTCGATAGTCAGGCAAGTCTTTGTCCAATCGTTCTTGTGCGGCCGTCGGCCAGCGACGGCGAGTCTAAGGTCTCGGTATGTCTCGCGCGACTCACTCGGCGCGGTGCCAGCGTTGGCCGTCGCGCGTGTCTTCCACCAGGATGCCCCGGTCCGCGAGCACCGCTCGCAGTCGGTCCGACTCGGCCCATTGCTTGCCGGCGCGGGCCGCCGTCCGATCGTCGAGCAGCTTCTGCAGCTCGGAATCGAGCGCAGCAGCCTCGGGAGGCGCGATCGCCAGTACGCGGTCGAGGTCTCGGATGAACAGAGTGGCCCTCTCGGCGTCCGCGGTCGAGAGGGTTCTGGCGTCGATTCTGCGGTTGAGCTCGCGAATCAAGTCGAAGAGAGCCGCCAGGGCCGGCGAAATGTTCAGATCGTCATCCATGGCGGTATCGAAAGCAGCCCGCGTCCCATCGAACAGAGTTGCGAGTGTGCCATCGTCCGGAGAGTCGGAGCGATAGGCGGTCAGCGCCGTTATGAGAGCATCCAATCGATCGACTGCCGAACTCGCCGCCTGAAGCGAGTCGTCGCCAAACGAGAGCGCGGCGCGGTAGTGCGCCGAGATCAGGGCCAGCCGCAGCGCTCGAGGCGATACTCCGCTCGCCAATGTCTCCGACACCCTGGCGATGTTTCCTACCGACTTAGCCATCTTTTGGCCGCCCATCTGGAGGTGGGCGCAGTGCAGCCAGTAGTTGACGAACGTCCGGCCGGTGGAGGCCTCGCTCTGGGCGATCTCGTCCTCGTGGTGAGGGAAGATCAGGTCCACTCCGCCGGTATGGATATCGAAGGTCTCGCCCAGGTAGGTCATGCTCATGGCCGAGCATTCGATGTGCCAACCCGGCCGCCCGGGGCCGATTACGGTATCCCAGCTCGGCTCACCTTCCTTCGGACCCTTCCAGAGTGCGAAGTCGCGAACGTCGTCCTTGCCGTACTCGTCCGACTCGACTCGCTCGCCGACGCGCATGCCCTCGGGATCCAGTCGCGCCAGGCGACCGTACGTCGGCCACGACGCGATCCGGAAGAAGATCGAACCGTCGTCGGTCCTGTAGGCGTGACCATCGGCGAGCAGCTTGCCAATGAGGTCGGCCATTTGCGCTATGTGTTGTGTCGCCCGTGGCAGAATGTCCGGAACGGTCATGGAGAGAGTGGCCATGTCGGCCAGAAACTGCTCCGCGAACTTGTCCGAAATGGAGCCGATGTCCACGCCGGCTGCCTTGGCGGCCCGAATGATCTTGTCGTCGACATCGGTGAGGTTCATGGCCCAGGTGACGCGCCAGCCCTTGTAGCGCAAGTAGCGGACCAGGACGTCGACGAACAGGAATGAGCGGAAGTTGCCGACGTGGGCCGGCCCGTAGACCGTCGGCCCGCAGCTGTAGATACGAACGTGGCCCGGCTCGACGGGCACCAGCTCACGCGTGGCGCCGGCCATGGTGTCGTGCAGGCGGATCGTCATTCTTCGTCGCCTCGGCTTGAATCTCTCTCGTCTGACGCCGCGCCGCCCACCGGTACGAGCCAGGTAATGGCGTTCGCCGACATAGACCGGCCGGCGCCATCCGGTCCGTCCAGATTGCCGGTCGATGCCTTGACGTTGACCGCGCTCGGGTCGACTCCGAGGCACTCGGCGATAGCGGTCGCCATCTCGGGAAGCAGCGGCGCGAGCTTGGGTCTGGCGCCAATGATGGTCAGATCCACGTTCGCCGCAACCCACCCGGCAAGACGGGCCTTCTCGGCGACACTGGACAACAGAACCCGGCTGTCGATCCCGACGGGAGTACGGGCGTCAGCGGGAAACAGCCTGCCCAGGTCGCCCAGGCCGGCCGCACCCAGAAGCGCGTCCGCCACGGCGTGCAGGGCCACGTCGCCGTCCGAATGGCCCGACAGTCTAGGCGCTCCGTCGATGCGGAGCCCACCCAGGACGAGTGGCTCGCCGGGCCCGAATGGATGGCTGTCCATACCTAGGCCGATTCGCCCGGTCGCCCGAGCCTGCCCGGAGACAGCAGGACGCCCGGGCACGAGCCCGCCGTCCAGGAATGCGCCCGCGCGCTGGAGGTCCGTGGGCACGGTCACTTTGAGATTGGTCGCTTCGCCGAGGATTGCATGGACTGGGATTCTACAGGCCTCCAGCAGCGACGCCTCATCGGTCCATATTTCGGGCCCGAATGGCGAGTAAGTCGCGTACGCCAGCTCAAGGATGCTCCGTCGAACACCCTGCGGAGTTTGGGCGGCGACCACGTCGGTGCGATCGACGGTAGTCCCGATGACGTCGCCGCTCAGTCGCTTGAGGGTCTCGGTCACCGGCAAGACCGGGATTGCGGCGCCATGTTGGGCCACGGCTTGCGCCACTGCACGAATCAGCGATGGGCTGGCGAGTGGCCTGGCGGCGTCGTGGACGAGGATGACCGGATCCGGCGCTGCGTTCGGGATGGCGGCCTCTCTGTCGAATTCGGCCAGAGCGGCGACTCCCGCGGCCACGGACTCCTGCCGCCGTTCGCCGCCCGCCACGACCGAGACCACCTCGTAGGGAAGCCACTCAAGGGCGGCGGTCTCAGCCAGGCGAGCCGGCGAAGTGGCGATGACGATACGGCCCACACCCGCGGCAGCGAGCGCTTCGACGGACCACCGCAGGACGGACCGTCCCCGCAGGTCGGCGGCCAGTTTGTCGCGGCCGCCCATCCGGCTACTCGAACCGGCGGCGACGACGACGGCGTCGATCCGGTCGACAGAGGCCTTCGCGGAGTGGGCCGCTGTCACTCCTCGTGAGCCTGGGCGAAGACCATGCGACCCATCACTGTCTGCAGGACGCGAGTCACGGCCACGTCGAGTTCATGCCCCACCAGGCGGGCGCCGCCCTCAACGACGACCATCGTGCCGTCATCCAGGTAACCCACGCCCTGACCCGCTTCTTTGCCTTCCGTGATGACCTTGATCCGGAGTTCGTCGCCTGGGAGCAACGCCGGCTTCAGGGCGTTGGCCAGAGAGTTGATATTCAGGACGCGTATCGACTGCAGGTCCGCGACGCGGTTAAGGTTGAAGTCGTTCGTGAGAATCGCCGCTCCCCTTGTCCGCGCCAGCGAGACCAGCTTGGCGTCGACCTCGCCGGCGTCGTCGGGATCGTCGCCGACGATTTCGACCGGCGTCGGGCCTTCCTTCTGAAGGCGGGCCAGAATCTCCAGGCCCCGCCGGCCACGAGCGCGCCGTTGAGTGTCGGAGCTGTCGGCGATGCGCTGAAGTTCGTCGAGAACGAAGCGCGGCACGATGAGACGGTGATAGAGGAATCCCGAGTCGGCGATGTCCGCGATGCGGCCGTCGATGATGGCGCTCGTGTCGACGACGACCTCCGTCTCTCCGCTCCTCGCCTGATCGGGGGCGTCGGCCCGCCGCAGGAAACCGGCGGCCTCTGCGGCCGCAACGAGATCCTCGCGCTTGGCTACGGTCAGGCCGAGCATCCCGAGCCCGAAGCAGATCGACACTCCGACCGGCAGATATGTCCCGAACGGCTGCGGCAATACCGCCAGCGGAAGGCCGAGCAGGAGCGCGATGAGCAGGCCGACGAGCAGGCCGATCACCGCCGCCACAAATTCAGCCGTCGACATCGCCTGAACGCCTCGGATGAGACGCCCCGCCGGAACGACGGTCAGATAGGGCAGCAGCAGGAAGCCTACCGAAACCCAGGCCCCGATCCAAACAAGGATCAGGAGGGCCGGAGAGCCGGTCCTGTCGAAAGACGGCTGCTCGGCCAGCACGAATCCGAGAGCCACCAGGGCTCCGATGGACGCGCCGAGCACGCGTATGGCTCGAATCAAGTTGTCACGCCTTGCGACGAAGCGAAATTGAGATGAATAGATGAAAGGGATATTTGCGCTTCGCCGGGTCAGCCTAGCATCGCGGACCGCTGGCTGCCAGTGGACGCAACCTGGATCGCAACCTAATCCTCGCTCGATCCGCGTGCGGGAGCGTCAACTCCCCCGAGGTCGAACGCCTTACCGATGGCGGTGCGGAGATTCGGAACGGCGATGACTTCGATGCCGGGCACTACCGGCAGATCGCCGCGATGCGATGTCGGCACGATAGCCCGCACGAAACCTAGCCTCGCCGATTCTCGCAACCGCCGCTCCAGGCCCGGAACCGCTCGGAGCTCGCCCAGCAGACCGACCTCGCCGATTGCCACGAGATCTCGGGGTATCAGTCTGTCCCGTAACGATGACGCAAGCGCCAGACACAGCGGGAGATCCAGTCCGGGGTCGTCCAGTTCCAGCCCGCCGGCGAGGTTCGCATACACGTCGTGGCTGCCGAGGCCGACACCGGCGCGCTTGCCGAGAACTGCGACCAGGAGCGCGAGTCGGCTGGCGTCGAACCCCGATGCCGTCCGGCGGGGAGTCCCGTAACCGCCCGGCGCGACGAGCGCCTGAACCTCGACAAGCAGCGGTCGCGTGCCCTCGAGGGTCGAGCCTGCGACGCTGCCCGGAGCGTGCTCGTCATTCGTGGCCACGAAAGCCCGGCCGGGATCGGCGACTTCGAGCATGCCCTTCTCGGCCATCTCGAAGACGCCCACTTCCTCGGTGGAGCCAAATCGATTCTTGGTGGCGCGCAGCAACCGCAAAGTGGCCGTGCGATCGCCTTCGAGGTTGATAACCGCATCGACGAGATGCTCGAGCGTCTTGGGTCCGGCCAGAGATCCGTCCTTGGTAACGTGGCCGACGAGAATCACGGCGATGCCGTCTCCCTTGGCCATCTCCATCAACCGGAGAGCGCTCTCTCGAACCTGGCCGACGCTGCCGGCCGGGCCATCGAGTTCGTCGACGGTCACGGTCTGAATCGAATCGACAATCAGCGCAACCGGCCGCGCCTCTCGTGCCAGATCGATGATCCGCCCCACGTCCGTTTCGGCGACAACGGCAATCCGGTCCGCCTCGACGCCGTCCAGAAGACCGAGCCGGCCGGCCCGCAGCCGGACCTGCCCCGCCGATTCTTCGCCCGTGGCATATAGAACGTCGCCGCCGCCGCTCCCCGTCTGGGCACCCAGGGCCAGTCCGGCGGCGGCTTGCAGAAGCAGCGTGGACTTGCCGATGCCCGGTTCGCCGCCCAGCAGGACGGCACTGCCCGGCACGAGACCGCCGCCCAAGACTCGATCAACTTCGCCGATGCCGGTCGCGATCCGAACCGGTTCTGCCTCCCGCAGACCACGAAGGGATTGAGGAGAGCCGGCGCGATTTCCGGGACCGGCAGCCGTGGACTTCCGTTTCGTATCCGCCTCTCGAACCACGGTCTCGACGAGAGTGTTCCAGGCGCCGCAGGTGCGGCACTGCCCCTCCCACTTTAGATGGGCGGCACCGCATGTCTGACAGATGTAGCGGCTTTGCTGGCGCGACACCCCTCGGACCGGCTAGCGGGCGGCTTCGACGGGAAGTTTCTCTTCGACCGGGTGAATGTCCAGCCCGGCCTCGGAACCCTTGTCCACGAGGATGCTCGTACCGTGCGGCAGCTTCCCGAGCAGGAGTTGTTCGGCGAGGACGTCTTCCACCATGTTCTGGATCACGCGACGGAGTGGTCGCGCACCGTAGGCCACGTCGTAGCCGATCTTGATGATGTGGTCCTTGGCGGCCTGAGTAACCTCGAGCGACATGCCCTGGGCCTTCAGGCGGTCGCGGACGCGGGCCAGCATCAGATCCACGATCTGGGTGATTTCCTCGACCGTTAGCGATCGGAACACAACGGTGGCATCGATGCGGTTGAGGAACTCGGGGCGGAAAGTGGTCTTGAGCTCCTTGTCCACCTTCTCGCGCATGAGGTCGTGCGAAGCCGTCGCTCGGGCTTCGTCCGTATCGCCCTGCTGGCGGAAACCCAGGCTCGAATTGGTCTGCAGCTGCCGGGCGCCCAGGTTGGAGGTCATGNNAGCAGCATGTTGAAGACTTCCGGGTGGGCCTTCTCGATCTCGTCGAGCAAAACCACGGCATAGCTCTTGCGGCGGACGGCTTCAGTCAGCTGGCCGCCTTCGTCGAAGCCAACGTAACCGGGGGGCGCCCCGACCAGGCGGCTGACGTTGTGGCGCTCCATGAATTCGCTCATGTCGATCTTAATGAGCGCGTCCTCGGAACCGAACATGAATTCGGCCAGGGCTTTGGCCAGCTCCGTCTTACCGACGCCAGTCGGGCCGAGGAAGACGAACGAGCCGATCGGCCGCTTGGGATCCTTTAGCCCCGCGCGCGCACGCCGGACCGCCTTCGAGACAATCTCGATCGCCTCCTGCTGGCCGATGACGCGCTTGTGCAGATCGTCTTCCATGTGCAGGAGGCGCTCCGACTCCTCCTCGGCGATCCGGGTGACAGGAATGCCGGTCCACATGGCGACGACGTGGGCGATCTCTTCCTCGTCGACTTGAGGCTGCTGGTCCGCGATGGAAGCTTGCCACTCGGCTCGCAGATCGTCCGCCTTCAGGCGCGCCGCGGCCTCGGTCTCGCGCAGAGTCGCCGCTTCTTCGTACTCCTGAGCGTTGATCGCCGCGTCCTTCTCCCGCGTGATCCGATCGAGTTCCTTCTGAGCCTCGCGCAGCGCCGGCGGCGCGGAAGCGTAGCGCAGCCGAACGCGGCTGGCGGCTTCGTCGATGAGGTCGATTGCTTTGTCGGGGAGATGGCGGTCGGTGATGTAGCGAGTCGACAGATCCACCGCGGCCTGAACGGCTGCGTCGGTGATCGTGACTTTGTGGTGCTGCTCGTAGCGCTCGCGGATGCCCATCAGAATGGCCACGGACTGCTCGAGAGTTGGTTCCTCGACCATCACCGGCTGGAATCGTCGTTCCAGGGCAGCGTCGCGTTCGATGTACTTGCGATATTCGTCCAGCGTGGTCGCACCGATGCACTGCAACTCGCCGCGGGCCAGCGGTGGCTTCAAGATGTTCGCCGCGTCGATCGCGCCTTCTGCTGCGCCGGCACCGACAAGCGTATGCAACTCGTCGATGAAGAGGATCGCGTCGTTGGTGCTGCGCAGTTCCTCGATGATCTTCTTGAGTCGCTCTTCGAACTCGCCGCGATACTTGGTGCCGGCGACGAGCGAGCCGATGTCGAGCGTCAGTACGCGCTTGTTGGCCAGCGTCTCTGGAACGTCGCCGCTGACGATGCGATGAGCCAGCCCCTCCGCAATGGCCGTCTTGCCCACGCCTGGTTCGCCGATGAGGGCCGGGTTGTTCTTGGTGCGCCGGCTCAGAATCTGGATGACCCGCTCGATTTCCTTCTCGCGGCCGATGACCGGATCGAGCTTGCCCAGCCGAGCTGCCTCGGTCAGGTTGACTCCCAGCTGATCGACGGTCGGGGTCTTGCTGGCACGCTTTGTCTCCTGTGCCGGGCCGGCAGACGACGACTGCGATAGCACACGGATGACTTCGTGGCGGACCTTGTCCAGACTCACGCCCAGCGACTCGAGGACGCCGGCGGCGATCCCCTCCCCTTCTCGCACCAGACCGAGGAGCAGGTGTTCAGTTCCGATGTAGTTGTGGCCCAAGCGGCGAGCTTCGTCGATCGCCAGTTCGATAACACGCTTGGCGCGGGGCGTAAGGCCCACCTCGCCCACGACCGGCCGGTCGCCCCGACCGATGATGAACTCCACGGCAGTCCGAACCTTGGGGAGTTCGACGTTCATGTTCTCCAGGACGCGCGCCGCAACGCCCTCGCCCTCGCGGACGAGTCCCAGCAGGAGATGCTCCGTACCGATGTAGTTGTGGTTGAACCGCTGTGCTTCGTCCTGAGCGAGAGTCAGAACTTTGCGGGCGCGATCCGTGAACTTGTCGAAGCGATCCATAAGGTGCTGCCTGTTCTCCATGGGTGCCCGTCGAGCGCCCTCCGGGGCATCCTAGCACGCCCTGCTTGGCCTGTAACTCGCCCCGTCTGGGGAGGTCCGGAAGGCTCGGGGCGTGGTCCCGATGCGGGAGATCGATAGACAAGAGACCCACCGGCGTTGGCCGGTGGGTCTCTTGCAATGACGTCGGTAGAGGTTGTACGCCGTGGGCTGCGTTCCGGATGAACGCGACCGCCAGGCGCGACGGAAGCGCTACTCCGCCGGGGTCTCCGTCGGTGGCGCGCTGACAATCTCGGTGGTTTCAGCCTCGGCCGGAACCTCGGCCGGAGCCTCGGCCTCAGCCTTGGGGGCCTTGGCAGCCTTGGCAGCCTTGGGGGCCTTCGCCGGCTTCTCGACCTTGGCCGGCTTCTCGGTATCGGCCTCGTCGGCCTCGGCGTCCTCCGTCACGGCCGCCTCAACCTTCTCGGCCTTGGGGGCCTTGGGGGCCTTCGCCGGAGCGGCGTCGGCAGGCTCGGTATCCCCGGCCGCTTTCGCCTCAGACTCGGCCACCTGAGCTCGGATCTGAGCGAACGCCGCGGCGAGGGTGTTGTCGATGCCGCCTTCTGGCTCCTGAACGGCGTCGGCCATCGAGTAGCCACGCTCCGGGCGAGGACGTCGCTCGGGTCGCGGCTGCGCGGGCAGCGGGGTAGCGGAGGGAGTTGCGGCCTGGCCGGGTTCCGGCGCGGGCCGGGTCGGCGGCTCCTCGGCCTGCTTGAGGCTGAGGCCCAGGCGATGCCGCTCGGAGTCCAGGCTGATGATCTTGAGCTTGAGCGTCTGACCCTCATGGACCACATCGCCCGGATGGGCCACGCGCTGATGAGACAGTTCGCTGATGTGGATTAGGCCTTCCAGCCCGTCGCGAACCCGCACGAATGCGCCAAAGTTCACGAGCTTGGTAACCGTGCCGTCGATGACGTCGCCAACCTTGAAATCGGCGACGGTCGAATGCCATGGATCGGGCTGCAACTTGCGGATCGACAGGCTGATCCGGCCGCGCTCATGGTTGATGTCGATAACCTCGGCATCAACGGATTCGCCGACCTTGTAGCCAGCCTCCGGATTGTTGACCTTGTTCCACGACAGTTCGCTCTTATGGACGAGACCGTCGATCCCGCCGAGGTCGATGAAGACCCCGAAAGGCGCAATGGATCGAACCGTGCCGCTGACCTTCTGTCCGACCTGGAGGCTGCTGAAAAGCTCGTCCCGCTTCTCGCGGCGCTCCTCGTACAGCGCCACCTTCTCGGACAGGATCAGGCGGNNCTGCAGCTTCTCGGCGATCTCCTGGGCGGCGTCGCGCGGCTGATCGTTCTGCGGTCGGCGCGGGAAGTCAACGATCTGGCTGATCGGGACGAAACCGCGGATGCCGCAGTCGACGATGAGACCACCCTTGTTGTGGTCGATGACCGGGGCATCGATGATGACGCCGGTCTCGAACTGCTCCTGCATTGACCGCCACTTGCGCTCGAGGCCGGCTCGGCGGAGCGACAGGACGACATGGCCTTCCTGCGACTCCGGCTGCAGCACGTACACGAGGACGACGTCCCCGACCCCGAGCTGCGGGGTGGTCGAGTCGGCATGTCGACCGTAGAGCTCGCGGTTCGAGACGACACCTTCGCTCTTGGCACCGATGTCGACGAGGATCTCGTCGCGGTCGATGCGAACCACGGTGCCTTCCACGACGTCGCCGTGCTTGAAGCTCTTGATGTCCGCGTCCTGCTCGGCAAGAAGCTCCTCCATCGTCGTGGGTTCAGGCCGGTTGGAAACCGGCACGGCGACCACTTCGACTTCTTCGGGTTCTGCCGCTGCGGGAGCGTCTGCCAGATCCGCCTCGCTAACGGCGGGTACGGCCTCGGCTTCTGCCTCGGGTTCGGGGGCGGCCGGGGCGGGCGGCTCGCTTGTCTCGGACTGCTCGGCGACGATGGTCTCGGCGGGCTCGCTGGCGTCTGAAACGGCAGCGGCTGGCTCGGACGCCTGGTCAGCGGCCGTGGCGATCGCCTCGGTCTCCGGCGTGGTCCCGCCCGTAAGCTCTTCGGTCAAGATCTGTCTCCTATGGTCGATACTCCCCCCAAAACGCAAGAACGGCTCGAGCCACGCTCAAAGCCGTTCATCAGTCAGCAGTCCGGGGGCTGTAGTGCGCTCGGTCCACTCCTTCGATCGGCGATGGGCTCGCTCTTAACATGTTCATGCCCGAGGGCCGGGTGAATGTAGCACACGCGCCCGACATGCAACAGGTCCCTAGCCCGCCCCGCAGGCTCGCGACTCTCCCTCCGCCACATCCCGAGAAATTGGACCGTGGCTCAGATGGCCACTACTACAATCGCCTCATGCCTGAATTGCCGGACCTCGCGATCCTCGCCGATGCGTTCGACGCCGCGCTTGTGGGCCGTCGGGTCATAGGCGCCGAGGCGCCGGGGCCTCTTACGGTGCGCGGAACGCCAGCCGAAATGGCGGCGCTGGTCGGGCAGCGCCTCGACCGCTTCTATCGGCGTGGCAAGTTCCTCTGGCTCGAGTTCGAGCGTGATCGGATCGCCATCAACGCCATGCTGACGGGCCGCCTCCAACTGGCCCCGAATCCAGGTGCCAAGAGGCCTGCCAGGACGCTATTTGTCCTGCGTTTCGGACCCCTTGAAGGTGCCTCGTCACATATAGGTGCCGACTGGACCCGCGGCGCGGTTTGGATCCCCGCAATCGAAGACACTCCGGAGATGCGCTACCGCGATCCGACGCAAATGGGAAAGGTGTACCTGCTTCCATCAGGCATCGAACGCGCCGTGCCGGGGGCAGGCCCGGGAGACCTGGGCCCCGACGCCGACGACCCGGAGCTCAGCCCGGAAGTGTGGCGCCAACGCATCCGCCGCCACACCGGCGAACTCAAGAACCTGCTGCGCAATCAGGAGTTCGTTGCCGGTATCGGCAACGCCTATTCGGACGAAATCCTGCACGCCGCGAGGCTGCTGCCGTCCCGCAAACGCGGAACGCTCGCTCCTGAGGAAGTCGACGAGCTCTACGCCGTAACGCGATCGACCCTGGCACACGCCATTACCGTCTTGCGGGATCGAGTCCCACCCAGGTTTGAGAATGAAGTTCGCGACTTCCTGGCGGTCCATTACAAAGGCGGCGAACCGTGTCCGCACTGCGGCCAACGCATCACTCAGACTGAGGCGGGCGGATTCGTGACGAGCTACTGCCGCCACTGCCAGCATTGAGAGGTAGCGCCGCGCCACGAGTGTGACCGTGACCGCTCAATGCGACCGAGCCGGTCTGCCGCCCAGCCCTGCACGGGCCGCGGGACACCGTTCCGCGCGTTAACGCAAAAACCCCGGCGACGACCTATTTTCCCGAAAGGCTGCCCTCTCAGTATCTTCGGCGCTGGAGAGCTTAACGACCGTGTTCGGTATGGGAACGGGTGTGGCCTCTCCGCTAGAGTCACCAGGGTTTTATGCGTATGGACGTG
>PMLK01000099.1 GCA_003158875.1 Chloroflexota bacterium | reverse complement strand
ACAAGGGCGGCACCCTGACCGTGGGCAAGATTGCCTCCCACGTGACGGTCGTCTGCCCGGCCAGCGTGCCCTATATCGGGGCCGCCTACGCGGCTGACACCTGCACCGCGACCGTCGATGGCCTGGGCACCAGCGTGCCGGTCACCTACTCGGACAACACCAACTTCGGCCTCGCGGGCGCCTCGGCTAAGTGGGATGGCGATGGCACCCACGCCGGCAGCACCGGCACCGGTTCGTTCTTCATCACCAAGGCGGCTCTGGAGATCACGGCTCTCCCGCAGACCAAGACATACGGCGACTCCTCGTTCGTCCTCGACTCGAGCGCCTTCACGGTCAGCTCCGGCACCCTCTACTCGGTCGATCACATCGCCAGCGTCGTTCTGACGGCCAGCGGAACTCCGTTGAACGGCCTCGGTGCCACCGATCCGGTGGGCAGCTATCCGATCAGCCCGAGCAACGCGGCCGGCACAGGTCTTGGCAACTACACCATCACCTACAAGGGCGGCACCCTGACCGTGGCGGCCATCAACCAGACCATCACCTTCCCGAACCCCGGTTCCAAGCTGGTTACAGACGCTGACTTCGCTCTGGCGGCGACTGCCAGTTCGGGCCTGCCGGTCAGGTACACCTGGGTCAGCGGCCCGTGTTCCGTCACCGACGGCAAGGTCCACCTCGCAGGCACCGCCGGCGACTGCAAGATCACCGCGGATCAGGACGGCAACTCCAATGTCAACCCCGCCCCGTCGGTGAGTCAGACGTTCAGCATCGGCAAGCTCCCCCAGAGCATCACCTTCGTGAACCCGGGCACCAAGCAAGTAAATTCACTCGCGTTCGCGCTGGGAGCCACTGCCTCCTCAACTCTGCCGGTCTCGTACGTTGTCAACAGCGGGCCCTGCAGTGTCGATAAGGATGGACAGCTCACCATTACGGGCGCCGGCATCTGCTCGGTCACGGCATCGCAGCCGGGTAACGACACCTACAACGCCGCTACGAGCGTCACGCGTGTCTTCGCCATCCTCAAGCTTCCTCAGACCATCACCTTCAATAGCCTGCCCAACGTCACCGTGGGTGTCGGGCCAATCACGCTAAACGCCACCTCGGACTCGGGCCTCGCGGTTGTCTACAACGCCGCAGGTACGTGCACGGTCAGCGGCAACACGCTAACCGTCACCGGCGTCGGCATCTGCTTCGTCACTGCCACGCAGCCGGGCAACGATTTCTACTACCCGGCCCTGCCCGTGATCCGCAGCTTCACGATCTCCAAGGCGCCGCAGACGATCACCTTTGGCCCGCTGGCCGACAAGACCTACGGCGACGCCCCCATCAAGCTCACAGCCACGGCCTCGTCGGGCCTGACGGTTACCTTCACGGTGAGCGGTAACTGCACCCTCGAATCCGACCACGTCACTGTGGACCTGGGCAACGTCGGTACCTGCACCGCCACTGCCCGCCAGTCCGGCAATGCCAGCTACTTCGCGGCTACTCCGGTTTCGCAGACCTTCAACATCACCAAGGCAACCCTCACGGTCACCGCCAACGACCAGTCGATGTCATACGGCGGCACCGTTCCGACTCCACTGACCTACAAGATCGGCGGCTTCGTCCACGGCGACACCGCAGGCACCGTCACAATTACCGGGCTCCCGATCCTGGCCACCGGCGCCACGTCATCCAGCGACGCCGGCGGTTATCCGATCACGGTTGACGTGTCCGCAATGTCGGCCGCCAACTACAAGTTCAGCGGTGTCAACGGCACCCTGACGATCGGCGCTATTCCTTCCCACGTGACCGTGGTCTGCCCGCTCAGCGAGCCTTATGTCGGCGTCGCTTATGCGGGTGACACCTGCACCGCGACCGTCGACGGCCTCCTCGTAGGTGGCCTCCCCATATCGGTGCCGGTCACGTACTCGGACAATCTCAATGCCGGCACCGCGGGTGCCTCGGCTAAGTGGGATGGCGACACGAATTACACCGGCAGCACCGGCACCGGCTCGTTCGAAATCACCAAGGCAGCCGTGGAGCTCACGGCCAGCGATCAGACCAAGACCTACGGCGACTCGTCGTTCGTCCTTGACTCGACCGCTTTCACGGTCACCGGCGGCACTCTCTACAACAGTGATATCACCGGCATCGTCGCCACCAGCCTCGGCACGGCGGTTACCGCTACCGTTGCGAACTACGACATCGTGCCGACCGGGGTTACCGGTCCAATCGCCGGCAACTACGACGTCACTTTTAAGAACGGCCAGCTCGCGGTAACGCAGGCCATACTGACCATCAAAGCTGCCAACCAGAGCAAGAACTACTTCGACAACCTCGACCTGGACCAGACCAGCCCGAGCAGCGACTTCAGCGCTGCAACGCTCTTCAACGGCGACACCGTGACGTCGGTGACGCTGACCTGCGACTACTGCGCGGCCTACTCGGCGGTGGGCGACCACCCGATCGTGCCGAGCGGCGCTATTGGCACGGGCCTCGGTAACTACGACATCCACTACTCCAACGGGACCCTCAGCATCAACAACAAGCCGAAGCTGACGGTCACCGTCAAGAATCAGTTCAAGGTCTACGGCACCACGATGGACCTCTCCGGCAGCACCGACGGCTTCACCTACGCCGCCGTCGGTCACAACATCGACACGGGCGTCACTGTCGCAGGCCTTGAGGCCGGCGACACGATCACCAGCGTCGACCTGACCAGCGCCGGGACGGTTGCCACCGCCACCGTCGCAGGTTCCACTTATCCGATCACCTGCGCCGCCTATCACGGCAACGCGAGCTTCGACCCCAACCACTACGACATCACCTGCATCGACGGCGATCTGACGGTTACCCCGGCCAAGCTGACCATTGCGGCGACCGACCAGACCAAGACCGTCGGTCTCGACATCGATCTGGGCCACACCAACTTCACGACCTCGGGCCTGCTCAACGGCGACACCGTTGCGAGTGTCGAACTCACCAGCTCGGGCGCTCCGGCAGCCGCCGGCCTCGGCTCGTACGACATCGACATCACGAGCGGTACCGCTACCGGCTCCGGTCTCGACAACTACACCATCACCCTCAAGTCCGGAACGCTCAACGTCATCGAACAGCGTGTCCTCACGGTCACTGCCGATAACAAGACGCGCAACTACAAGAAGGCCAACCCGACCTTCACCTACACCATCACCGGTCCGTTCGATCCGGGCGACGACGCCAGCATTGTCGACACCAAGCCGACTTGCAGCACCTTGGCGGATCTCTCAACCCTGCCTGGGACGTACGCGATCACGTGCGACGGCGCCGGCTCGAGCAGCGGCAAGTACGCCTTCAACTACGTCAACGGCACGCTGACGGTCAAGGGCTCCGCCGTCCAGGGAGAAACCGCTCCGACGACGGCCACGACCCACGACAACTCGTCCAACAGCGGCGCGACCCCGGGCGTGCTGCTCCTGATCTGCCTCGCCTTCAGTGGCTTGGGCCTCCTGGCCGTCGCCGCTCAGCGCAAGTCGACCAGGGCATAACCCTCCAACCAAGTGCCGCGTAAGCGGCTCAGAGGTATACGAAACCGGCAGGCTCCACGGCCTGCCGGTTTCTCTTTGCTATGGTTGACCGGATGGAACAGGATCGGCCCCCGCGAGTCGCCCCGTCTCTTGCGCCCGAACACGATTGGTCGGCCGCCGCGCCACTGCTTCGGCCGGCACTGCGTCCAGTGGGGACGACCGGTGTCGACGGCCGTGAGCCGCGCGTGCCGGCGGCCACTTCCGGACCGGGCAAGACCGTGGTGCGGCCCGGACCGGCGGGTCTGACGCTGGTATACGTCATGCCCGGCGAGGGCTTCGACGTCGTGGTCAACGTGGAGCATCTCCTGGCCTGGGGCGTCGGCCCAGACAGGGTCCACGCGGCTGCTATGGCCAACCTGGGTGAGTGGTCCAGCGGAGCGGCCTGGGTCGACGAGGTCGGCGGAGCCCGCAAGATCGTCTGGTCGGATTGGGGCGGTGGGATGGACGCGGCCCGCATCCTGCTCGACGATGTACGTGGCCACTTGCTGCGTGCCCTCGCGCCAGCGCGCCGGATCCTGGTTGGGATTCCGGAACGCGACCTGCTCATCGCCGCGGGCCTGGCCGATCACGATGACGAGTTCGCGACCCAGTTCGCCCAGTACGTCGCGGATCGTGCTGAGGCGGCCGATGAGTCGATCGATGGTCGGGTCTTCGAGCTTCTCGATGGCGAGCTTGCGGACTTTCGGGCGGGCTAGGGAACGGTCACCCGCACCACCGTGGTCTGGGCGTAGGCGTAGCCGTCGCTGAAGCCGTCCGGGTAACCGATTGCCTGGATGCGAACGCGGTAGTCACCCGAGGGCACCGCGATCGTGTCACTCGTAGCACCGGTGTCGATCGCATCCCAGATCGGACTGCCGTCCGGATATGACGGGTTCTGGCCGGAGCTCCAATCTTCGTACACCAGCTTGTAGTAGCTGAACGAAGCGTCGCCGTAGGCCGACCACGAGAACGTGTAGTTGCCGCCACCGTCGTCGTGCACGCCCAGGCCACCCAGGCTCGGTGTCGCGACCGTCAGGTGAATGACCTTCGTCTGGGCCCTGATTATGTTCTTGGCGCCTACGTCATCGACGACCTGCAACCGGACGGCGTAGTTGCCGGGTTCGATAAGGCCGTTCCAGCTGTTGTCGCCCGGGTCGTTGGCAGTCCAATACGGTGATGCCGGGTAGTTAGGCGTCTTGCCCCACTTCTCGTACACGAGCTTGTAGTACTGATAGTTGGTGCCGCCGTACTGCGGCCACGAGAACGTGTAGGAGCTATCCGATTTGCGAACGACGGTGAGAGTTCCCAGGTTCGGTGGGCCCACCGGCGTCGGCTTGGGGGTCGGTTTGGGCGTGGGTTTAGCGGTCGGTTTGGGCGTCGGCGAAGCCGTCTGTATCGGCGTCGGCGCGACCACAGGGATTGGCGTAACGGTCGGTGTCGGTGTCGGTGTTGGCGACAGGAGGGCCGCGAGCCGGCCGAGGGGTAAACCGAGCTGGGCGTCGAGGCCGGCGTTGCGAATGAGCCACGCGTCGGCGAGCGTCTGATCGTCGATCGGCGAGACGGCCGCGGGTTGCTCCAGCGATCCGTCCGGCCGCAGAACGATGGTCTCGCTCGTGCCTTCGGCCATGCTGTTGGCGAGTCCGGGGCCGCTCACCTCGAGGCTGTCGACGAGGGCCAGGCCGCGCACCTGCTCGCCGCCGCCGGACGTGGCAATGCGTTCCAGATCGAACGCCGTGCCCGTGGCCCGCCACGTGACGCCGGCGGTGGTTACCTGATAGTCGCCGTCCGACGCAACGGATACGCGGCTGTAGACGCGGCCGGCGACCTGATCCAGCGCGACGTGGTTCACGTCGATCGACATGATCTTCACATCGGCGCCGGCGTCCAGGCGAACCCAGCTTGCGCCGAGGTGAAGTGTCGCTCGGCCGCCGGGCCCGACCTCGATTTCGTCGTTCTGGCGTAGCTCCGTGCCGACCGTAAGAGTGGCCGCTGCGCCGTCTCGAACCATGGTCGCCGCCACCGCCTCCGTCGTAGTGGCGTTGTGGGGCGGCGTGAGGAGACTGCTGCCGATGCCGAGTGTGGCCGCGACGATCGCCACGGACGCGGCGAGTCCCAGGCCGATCCAGCGCTTCGGGCGGGCCGCGGTGGGAATGCGCGAGCGCATCGACGGCTTCAAAACCGCGACGTGATGCTGCGCCTCGTCGGCCGGGGGCTCCTGGTCGGACGACGTCGCCCCGGCAAGTGCGGCCGCGGCAAGTGCGGCCGCGCCACGTGCGGCCCCGGCGGCGGTCGCGTGCGAGGAGGGGACGGCGGCGGGCCGCCGCTCCGCCCAGCGGTCGTCGGTCCAGCGGTCATCCGCCTTGGCGAATCGATCTGTCCAACGTCGCCCGGCGTGAGCGGCGGCGTCGAACGGGCGATTGGCCGAGCGGCGTTCCGGGAAGTGGACGGGGGCGTCGAGCGGGCCGGATTGCGGGCCGGACTCGCCGACGGACTCGCCGACGGACTCGCGGCCGGACAGCGGCGTAGCGCCACCGACTGCACCACCGACTGCACCGGCGGCGGTGTCACTGGCGGCCGCATCGACCGGTCCGAGGAGTTGAGTGCGCAGCCGGGCCGTGAAGGCCGGATCCGGGATTGCCCGGCCGTCGACAGAGACGCGGGCCAGCTGCCCGGCTTCGCTGAGCTCGGCCGCGAGCGCGTCGAGCTGCTCCATGTCGTTCATCTCGTCACGCGACATCGGCCGACTCCCTGGCCACGGCCGACTTCAGGGCTCGCAGGGCGCGGTGCGTCCTGACCGCCAGAGCCTCACGGGTGCAACCGAGAATCGCGCACGTCTCGGGTATGTCGAGATCGTCATAGAAGCGCAGGACGAGGACCTCGCGATGATTGGTAGGTAGGTCGCGCAGTGCAGTGCGCAGCTGATCGCGGTCCAGGGCAGCGGCGAGTGCGTCGATGGCTGGATCGCCAGGTTCGGCGTCGTCAAATGCGCTCAGGGAAACGTGGCGGCGGTCGCGGCGGACGTGGTCGATGACGGCGTTGGAGGCGACTCGATAGAGCCAGCCGCCGAAGGCGTCGTTGCGGAAGTCGTCCCGGCGCACGTTCTCGAGAGCCTTCTGGAAGGTCACGGACGTGATGTCCTCGGCCGTCGCCTGGTCGCGAACTCGGCGGTATATGAAGCCGTAGATGCGCGGCAAGTAGAAGTCGTACAGCTCGCCGAAGGCGTCGCGGTCATGGTGCGCCCGGGCCACGAGCGAACGCTCCCGGTCTGCGTCCATCCGAGAAGATCCATCACGCTCCATTGAGCACTGAACGGTAGGCAGCACGACCAAACGGGGCAATTGGCCACCGGTACTGTCTGGTACCGCCAGATGCCAGATACGTTCCATCGTTCATGATCGGTTCGAGCCTGCGGTTCGCGGCCCAGGGTTGTGGGCCGATTCACGAAAAGCGGACCCGGGTCGGCGTTGTCGTGCCGGCCCGGGACCAACTTGCGACGCGTCGAGCGCCTAAGGGATCGTGACGGTCTTGGGGTCTGAGACCGTTAGGATCGTGCCAACCTCGCAGGCCGGGATGACGGCTCCGAATGTCTGGCTCGTAAAGGCGTAGACCCTGTAGGTGTAGGTCTTGCCGGACTCGAGGGATCCCAGGTCGCTCGAGCCGTCGTCGGTCCAACTCGTGGCGCCGACGCTGTCGAAGTAGACCTCAGGTGTGGTTCCGACCTTGAGCGTCGGCGTTTCGGAGCCGTCCGCACGGACGATGCCGTAGTAGCCGAAGTACAAGCCGGTGTACTTGCCCCACTTGAGGTCAACGGTGCCGTCATCCTGAGCCGTGGCCGTCAGGCTTAGCGACTTGATTTCCGGCGCGGTGTTCGAGGCGACGTTCAGCTTCAGAACGCTGGTCCGAGCCACGGCAACCGGGTCGCTGTCGCCGACTTCAACGGCCTCGACGTTCAGATTCCACGTTCCCGGATCAAGGGTGATTGTGGCGCTGTGCGTGTCGGGGTCGACGCAGGCGAGGTACTCGCCGCCATTCTCCACGTAACCGGGCTTGTCGGGGTAAAGCTTGCCGTCCAGCTTGTAATAGTCAAAGGCCTGGGAACCGGTGTAGGCGTGCCAGCTGAACGTATACGTGCCGTCGCTGTTCTTGGTGGCCTTGAGGCCGCCGAGGTCGCCCGGATTGCGAGTCGGTTCGGGCTTCTTGGTCGGCTTTGGCGTGGCAGTCGGCTTTGGCGTCGAGGTCGGGTCTGGCGCGGATGTGTCGCTGTCATGCTGGGTCGCGACGGCCGTGGGGTCCGCCGACGCGGAGGTGGACTCGTCGGGATCGCCCGAGATGACGTTGATTGTGGCCGTCGGTGCGGCCGGTGCGGCCGGTGCGGCCGGTGCGGCGGCGTTGTGGGCGACGGTGGCGCCAAATGCCACCGCCGAAACCAACATGATGCCGGCGATCGCGAGCGGTAGAGCCGCAGGCAGGTGCCGGTGAGAAACCCCCGGCATTCGTTTCAACGGCTGTACGAAGTCGTCTTCGACTCGGGCGCCACCCGATGCTGACCCTTGCTCCCGGAAGTCCATTGCTCTGCTCCCACTAGACTGTGACCAATGAGTCCGCGCGGACGGCGAACGACCGCTCGTCAACAGAACGCCGCAGAGGCCTCAGGATTTCCTGCTTTCGCGAAATTGGTTTGACACCGGGCGCGAGGACAGGCCATGCTCGCCAGGCAGACGGCCCCGCGACCGGTGGGGCGCCGTCTCAAGTAGCCGGGGTAGTCGATGATCAGCCGCTCCAGCGCCAGGCCACTCCATTTGCTCGGCGTCGCCGCACTGGTTGCCGCGGTCGTGTTGGCGGGCTGCGGTTCCGCCAAGGTGAGCCGGTCCGCCGTCGCTACGGATATGGCGACGCGGTCGCTGCCCTCGCCGGCGGTCAGCTCGGCGGCGCCGACCGCTTCTCCGACACCGTCGCCGACGCCGGAGCCGACCCTTGCCCTGCCGCACGCCGACGCCACTCTCGAAGACAAGCTGCCGAACTCGATCAACGGCACGGCGCTCTTCAAGATGAGCCTGATGCTGTCCGCGTACGACGCTTCGGAGCCGACCGGCGGTGACAAGGCGCTCTACGCGCCATGGCTGGTGAAGTTGGGCAAGACTCCTGCGGACGTGACGATCGCGGTGTCGTTCTCCCTGTCTGATACGGTGAACTTCCAGGCCCGTGCCATCGCTGTGCCCGGCGTCGCCGATGCCACTCTCAGTTCCGGTCTGGCAGCCGCCGCCCGAGCCGCCGGCTGGCCCGTCACGAATCAACCCAACCTGATGGGCACGGGCGTGACGGCGTACGAGATGATCGACCCCGCCGTGCAGGCCGCGGGCGGCGTCGGGGCGGGTTACGTCTATGCCCGAAGTGGTGTCCTGTACGAAGTGGTCACCGACGATCAGGCGCTCCTGCTCGACGGGCTAGTTCAGCTCGAGGCGCTCAGGACGCAGTCCAGCCAGACGCCCTAGGCCGGAGGGCCGGCGCTCCAGTCGGCGGGCGGCGGTCCGCCGGCAGGATCGGCTGGGCCAGCTGGATCGGCCGTACAATCGACGCCATGTCACGTCAACTCGATCGACCGGTTCGCGACGCCTGGATTGTCGCGGCTTTGCGCAGCCCGTTCGGGCGCTACGGCGGTGCGCTCGCCTCGGTCCGCCCGGACGACCTCGCCGCGGCCGTCATTCGCGCCTTAGTCGAGAGGTCTGGAATTGATCCGGCCCTGATCGAAGACGTGATCCTCGGCTGCGCGAATCAGGCCGGGGAAGACAACCGCAACGTCGCCCGAATGGCCGCCCTGATTGCCGGATTGCCGATCGAGGTCGCCGGCTTGACCGTGAACCGCTTGTGCGGCAGCGGCCTGCAGGCCCTCAACTCGGCCGCGCACGCGATCGCGGTCGGCGACGGCGACGTCTTCATCGCCGGCGGCGTGGAGTCTATGAGCCGGGCGCCGTATGTGATGCTGAAGCCCGAGTCGGCCTACGAGCGCGGCACGCACGAACTCGTGGATACGACACTCGGCTGGCGGTTCGTCAACCCCTCTCTGGCGGCGGCTCATCACCCGTATTCGATGGGCGAGACGGGGGAGAACGTGGCCGAACGCATGGGCGTCGGCCGCGAGGAACAGGATGCCTTCGCCCTCGCCAGCCAGCGCAACGCGGCGTCGGCCATCGCCGAAGGCCGGTACCGCGAACAGATCGTGCCGATCTCCGTGCCGCAGCGCAAGGGCGATCCCATAGTCGTCGACACCGACGAGCATCCCCGGCCGGATACGACGCCCGAGGCCCTGGCGCGTCTCAAGCCTGCGTTCCGAGCAGGCGGCACCGTGACCGCCGGCAATTCCAGCGGCATCAACGACGGCGCGTCGGCGGCCCTGGTCGTGGAATCCGAACGTGCCCGCGCTCTCGGATTGCGGCCGCTGGCTCGTGTCGTGGCCACGGCCGTGGCCGGAGTGGATCCGGATGTGATGGGCCTGGGCCCCGTGCCGGCCACACGCAAAGCTCTGGCTCGGGCCGGCCTGTCCGTCGACGACCTGGATCTCGTGGAGTTGAACGAAGCGTTCGCCAGTCAATCAGTGGCTTGCGTCCGCGAACTGGGCCTCGACCCCGCCAGGGTCAACGTGGACGGCGGCGCCATCGCCCTGGGTCATCCGCTGGGCGCCAGTGGCGGCCGCCTCATCACGACTTTGGTCCACGGCCTGCGCCGCACGGGCGGTCGCTACGGTCTGGCGTCGATGTGCATCGGCGTCGGGCAGGGCATAGCCACGATAGTGGAGCGGATCGACGACTAGGCCCGCGGACGGGACCGCGGCCATCGAGGCGGAGGCCGGCCTGAGCGCCGGCGCCGCGGTTGAGACGCATGAGCTGCGCAAGGAATTCGGCAAGACTGTAGCCCTGGCCGGGTTGAGCATGACCGTTCCGCGCGGCGAGGTATTCGGGTTCCTGGGTCCCAACGGTGCCGGCAAGACAACGGCCGTCAAGCTGCTGCTCGGACTGTCTCGACCGACCACCGGAGAGGGCCGTGTGCTGGGGGCGCCGCTCGGCGACGTACCGGCGAGACGGCGCATCGGCTACCTGCCGGAACTGTTCCGGTATCAGGGCTGGATGAGCGCACGGGAAGTGCTCGCCCTGCATTGCGAATTGGCCGGCCTGGAGCGGGCCGAATGGGAACCGGAGATTCGAGCCACGCTCGACCTCGTCGGTCTCACCGCCAGTGCCGAGCGGCGGACGGGAGTCTACTCGAAGGGCATGCAGCAGCGCCTCGGGCTGGGAGTGGCTTTGCTGGGCCGGCCGGGCCTGGTGGTGCTCGACGAACCGACTTCGGCTCTCGACCCGGTGGGTCGCCAGGACGTCCGCCGCATAATCGGCGCGTTGCGGGACCGCGGCACGACCGTATTCCTGAACTCCCATCTACTCACGGAAGTGGAACGCGTCTGCGATCGCGTCGCCATCGTCGACCACGGTCGCGTGGTTTCGGAATTGACCATGGCCGACCTCAGACACGAACGCGGCGTAGCCATTCGCGTCACGGGGCTCGACGATCGTGGCCGCGACGTGGGCGCCGTCTACGGCTCGGCCCGTGTCGACGGGGAGTGGCTCAACGTGGATGGCGTTGCCGAGGCTGAGATACCCGCGTTGGTGGCGCGACTGGTAGCGGACGGCGGCGCGATCCACGCGGTCGTGCCGACTCACCACACCCTGGAAGAGCGGTTCATGGCCCTGCTCGACACCGGGCCGGACACGGAGCCTGCCGCCGCGAGCAAAGGCTTCGCCGCCTCGGGCGCGGCGGCAGACACCGCCGGCGAAGTGCCGGCCGACGCGGGCACGTCTGCCACCGCGGGCAGCTCCGCCGGCGCGGCCAACTCGGGGGCGCCCAAGTGAGCGTTGTGTCCATCGTCGCCATTGCCCGCCTGACGCTGCGTGAGGCCGTCAGGCGGCGATTGCTGTGGGCCCTGGCCGGATTGACGGTGGTCATCGTCATCCTCACGTTCTGGGCCTTCTCGAGGATCGCCGAGGCATCGCCCATCTCCGGTCCGATTGAGATGCTGGGCGTCTCGCAGGTGACGGTCATGCTGGCTTTCATGTTCAGCTTCGTGCTGGCCATGACCGCGGTCTTCGCCGGGTCGCCGGCTATCGGCGCCGACATCGAAAGTGGCCTGCTGCTAGCGGTCCTGGCCCGCCCGATCAGGCGCTCGGAAGTGCTGCTGGGTCGCTGGCTGGGCCTGGCCGTCGTGCTGGTCGGGTACGCGCTCGTGGCGGGCTACCTGGAACTCGCGGCCGTGGATCTGGCTACTGGCTACACCCCATCCGATTCCTTCGCCGCCCCGTGGTACCTGGCAGGCGAAGCCTTGATCCTGCTCACTCTTGCCGTGGTCATGAGCACCAGGATCGCGTCGGTGGCTGGTGGAGCAGTGGCGGTTGTCGGCTACGGGCTGGCCTGGATGGCCGGCGTGGTGGGCGGCGTGGGCGTGGCCTTCAACAACGATCTGCTGCGAGGTGCGGGCACGGTTTCGCATCTGCTGCTTCCGAGCGACATTATGTGGCGAGGGACGGCCGGCGCTCTTACGCCGCCCCTGGACGTTCTCTCGGCCGGCGGCATCGCGGATGCGGCTCTGTACCAGTTCAGCCCCTTCTCCGGGGCGGCGCCGCGACCGGAGTGGCTGGCCTGGTGCGTGGTCTGGGTCGTTGGGATGCTTGCCCTGGGGACGTGGCTACTGAGTCGGCGCGAACTCTAGCGGCGCCGCCTGCCCGTTCCGCCCTACGCCCCTTGGGTGCCGCCCTACGCCCTCGGGCGCTGCCTACTTCCAGACCTGCCAGAAATAGCCGTAACAGACGAAGGCCAGGCTCAGCGCGATCAAGGTCCGCTCGAGATTTCCGAACCGGTCACGCATAGCGATGGCGACCAGCGCCAGCAGGAACGGCACGAAGTCCATGGCGTAGCGGTAGCCGTAAGTCGCGCCGCCGCCTCCGCCGTAGTAGAGGAACACCGGAATGGCGGTCAGTACCACGGCGGCCCACAACACCTGGTTCGTCCGGTCGCGCAGCGTGGTCCCAACGGCGATGAGAAGCGCCGGCATCGTCAGGAAGATCGATTGGCCCTCGCTGCTCGGCACGAGCCACGGGAAGGTGGCTCGGATCCCATAGCCGCCTCCCAGGAAGAGGGCCACGTTCGTCGGCAGGTGCGTGGTTGAGAAGAGGCCCTGACTGCGCAGAACTTCGAGCGGATCCGTAACCCAGGAAATGGTGTAGCCGGTTTCGAACACGGACCCGAACCTGACCCAATCCCACCAGCCCGTGATCGCGACGGCGGCCGCGAGCGGCGCGCCGAACAGCAGCGCGGTACGAATGCGGGGCCGATCCTCAACGAGCAACGCCAGCCCGAAAGGTATGGCCGCGAGCATCAGAGTCGGCCGGGCCAGGGCGCATAAACCGATGAGCAGCCCCAGCACGATCGGCCGGCGATCGTCGTGCCATTCGATGAGAAGCAGGAACAGGAGCAGCGTGGCCTCGAGGTGGGCCAGATAGTAGAAGTTGCCCTCGATCGTCAGAGTGAAGAGCAGGGTGCCGAAGGCGCCCAGGCAGGCCAGCCAGTAGTCGGCGATGCCGCCCGGTCCGTATCGCCGCGCCAGGGGCAGCGCCAGCCAGCCGGCGACGATGCCCACGACCGCCGAAACGATCCAGCGGGCGGCTGGCCACAGATCGTGGAACGGGACGAGCGGCAGGTATGGGATCGTCGGGAGCAGGCTCATGGCCTGGTAGTGGCGGCCGTCGAGCGTCACGATGTCGTTGATCGTCGTGAGCGAGCTCAGGTCCGACCGGCCCACGAACATGTCGCTGGCCAGGATCATCATGTGATCGGCCCCCCAATCGGAGGCCTGGCTGCGTACGAAGGTCGCGCCGGCGTAGATGGCCGCGACGAATAGCATCCACCAGACGGCGCCGCGATCGTTGAGCAGATCTTCCGCGCGACTCCGAACCCACTCGAGCGCCCTCACGGAGCCTCCTTTCGACTGCCGGCGGCAGCTCCGGCTCGATGCTAGAGCATTGTCCGCGACGCGGCATCGAAGTGCGGTCCGCGCCGGCGGCCACGCCCGTGACGCCGCCGATCGGGCCGCCTAAGGTAGGCTATCGCTGTGCCGAAGAAGAGGCCGGAGCCGGCCACCGATCCAATTCCCGCGGCTGTGCCCGCGACCGCGCTCGAGGCCGAGCCCGCGACCCCCACCAGGCCGCGAGTCGTGGTCGTCATGCCCGCCTATAACGCCGCCCGTACCCTGGAGCGCACCTATCGCGACATTCCGCATGAGATCGTCGACAAGATCATCCTGGTGGACGACGTCTCGCGCGACGACACCGTCGCCATAGCCCGTCAGCTCGGTCTGGACGTCATCATCCACCGCCAGAACCTGGGCTACGGTGGCAACCAGAAGACCTGCTACGACGCTGCGCTCGAAGCGGGAGCCGATGCGGTGGTGATGCTCCACCCCGACTACCAGTACGACGCCACGCGCATCCCGGACCTCGTAGCGCCGATCCTGCGCGATGAAAAAGACCTGATGCTGGGCAGCCGCTTCCTGGGCGATCCACTTGCGGGCGGCATGCCGAGGTGGAAGTACGTCAGCAATCGCTTCCTTACCGGAACCGAAAACCTGGCCTTCGGCCTGCATCTGTCCGAGTACCACACCGGCTTTCGGGCATACAGCCGCCACCTCCTCGAGACCATCCCGTACCGCCTCAACAGCGACGACTTCGTTTTCGATCAGGATCTCGTGGCCCAGGCCGTCGCCTGCGGCATGCGCATCGGAGAGATCGCCGTTCCCACCCGGTACTTCGAGGAAGCCAGCTCGGTCGGCTTCCGGCGCAGCGTCGTCTATGGGTTCGCGACGCTGAGAGTGGTGCTGCGGTTCCTGCTCCATCGAGTTCGTTTGAGACGGTCCGGAAGGCTGGCCGCCAGGAAGCCCGGAGCGTAGGCGCAGTGAGGGGCCTGACCGGAACGCTGGTTCGCAGCGGCCTCGGTATTCTCATTTCCGCGGCCTGCATCTTCCTGGTGCTGCGAGGCGTCGATCTCGATCAGACCGCCCAGCTGCTGGGCGATATTCAGCCGGATTGGCTGGCCCTGGCCGCGGTTGCCGGAATCGGCGATCTCTTCTTCCGGGCCTTGCGCTGGCAATGTCTGATCGCCCCTATCCACCCCGTGCCCCTCAAACGGCTGAGTGGCTACATGCTGGTCGGCTACCTGGCCAACAACGTTCTGCCGGCGCGTCTCGGCGAGTTGGTACGCAGCCACTACCTGGGGGATCGTGAAGGCATCAGCCGCAGCGCGACGCTGGGAACAGTGGTCGTGGAACGGGTCGTAGACACGGTGGTCCTGGTGGGGATCGGCGCGGCCGCGATCCTCATCCTTCATATACGCGGCGTGGTCGCCAGCGCGATCCTCGTGGGCATCGCTCTGGCGGGCTTGCTGGTCGTGGCGCTGGCCGTGGCTCTGGCTGCCCACAAGCTGCCCGGAGCGGCCAGGGCGGCCGAGTTCCTGGGCCGCTGGCCGCGAGCCTTCGCCATCGCCACTCGCCTGCGAGACGGCCTCAGAGTGGCCGCCATGCCTCGAACGGTGTTCGTGGCCGGGGTCCTGAGCGTGGCGGCGTGGGGCTGCACCGTGCTGGCGGTGCTGGCGGTGGGCCAGGCGCTGGGCGTCCAGCTGACCGTCGGTGAAGGGGCGCTGCTCGCGGCCGGGACCAACCTGGCCACGGCCATCCCGTCCGGGCCGGGCTACCTCGGCACTTTCGAATATGCGGGCAAGACCATCGCCGTCGCCTTCGGTCTGCCGGCGGCACGTGGACTTGCGCTGGCCCTTCTGATGCATGTCCTGACGCTGGCAATCACCTCAATCGGCGGCCTCGCCGCTCTGATCCGCCTGGGTTGGAGGCGCGGACCGGCCTGAGGTTGCGGCCCGGGCAAGACGGCCGCGTCCGAGAGCGATATGGTGCTAGACGCAATGCCGAACGATCAGCGCTCCAACATTCCGGACGACTCCGGCTGGGTCGACGCCGCAGCACGTGTCCTGGTCAATCGAGGTTTCGAGCTGGTCGAGCCCGACTTGACGCAGGGCTCTGAGACTAGCCATCTGCTCGTGGCACTTCGACCCCAGCCTTCCCTCAAACACTACGACCCCGACACGATCGACTATTGGACGACCGACTCGGGACGCGGCAGAACCGTGCGTCTCGAACGCGAGACTCGGCTGCCCATCGTCGGAGACTACGCCTGGGGCAACGTCACCCTCACTGACCGGATCTCGGTCGCCAACGAATTCCTCAGTTTCGGCGGCACGTTACGGGCCCAGATGACCTCCGACGCCGTGGTGCTTATCGACTTCAGCTCGAACGCGCCGATCCTCCGCTGGAGCGGCCACAGCCAGGTCTCGGATCCACTGGCGTCAGAGCTGGGCTCATTCTTCGCCCGAACCCGTGTTCCGATCGATTTCGTGCCCGGCGCAGAATCGCTCGTCGCCAAAGCCGGACCGCGGACCCTCTACTGCGTCTTCATCCAGTCGGTTCGAGAGCGGCTGGCTCAAGCACGTACGATGCGGGACGCGAATAGATGGCTGGTCGATTGGAGCGCCCGCGAGAGCCAGCGCATGGAATCCACGTCCAAGGACAGCTGGCAGGCAGCCACGGAGATGCGCCGCCAACTGAGCGCGATCGAGGCGATCGCCCGCGAATAGGCGCCACCGTCTCAGGACGGCGAGGCGACTGGCGTGGGTCCAGGTACGGGCGTGCTGGTGGGTACGGGCGTGGCGGTCGGTGCAGGCGCCGCCAGCGCGGCGTCGATAGCGGCCTTGATCTCGTCGTAGGACGGGATCGACCCTACCTGGCCCACGAACTTGCCGTCCACGTAGATCGCCGGCGTGCCGGTGATCGTCTTAGACACGGCGGTGCTGGCGGCCGAGATCGTGGCGTCGTGCGTGCCGCTGTTCAGACAAGGCAGGTACGTCGTCATGTCCAGACCGGCCTGTTTGCCGATCTCCGACAGACGTGAGGCGCTGAACGCCGAGGCGGACTCATCCGACGCCTGGTTGGCGAACAACCAATCGTGCATGGTCCAGAACTTGCCCTGATCCGCGGCGCAGAAGGCGGCATTGGCTGCGGCCAGCGAAGCCGTTTCCTGGCGGATGTCGTCGATGACGAGCCGGTCGTTCCAGACGAGCTTGGCCTTGCCGGTGGCCATGTAGTCGTTTACCAGATTGACTTCCGTGGTCAGCGTGAATTCATGGCAGGCGGTGCAGCGGAAGTCGCCGTAGAAGTCGACGGTCACCTTGGCGTCGGCGTTGCCGAGAGTCCTGCCCTCCGACGCGATGTTGGACGGTGTGACGACAACGGGCGCGGTGACGGTGCCCGATCCGGAGCCGCTAGAGCCGCTGTTCTGCGAGATGATGATCGCCGCGCCGACTACCACGGCCGCGACAACAAGGAAGATCGCGCTCCAGCCGAGGATCGCGCCGGCGCCGCTGCCGCCCGACGCCCTCGTGCCCGCTCGAGCCAGGGTCCGTTCATCGCGGCGTCCGGTCGGCCGGCTGCCGTGGCGGCGGCTGTCGGTCTGCCGGTTACCGGCCGATCCTGACTTTTTGGCTCGTTTGGCTGACATGATGGGTCCCCGATGCGGCGAAGTGTGTTTGGAGTTGGGAGTCAGATTAGCCGTTCGTTGAAATGAGTACGGCGCCCTCTTGGGCGCCGTACTGCTCGTTCTGGCAGGTGGCCCGAATGTCGGGCCCGGCTTTCAGGATGCGGAAGCGGACGCGGGCGGGGCCGCGGAAGTGCTTGGGGCGGTGGAAGCGCTGCCCGAGCTGCCAACGGACGGACTGGGCGAGATGCCCAGAGCGTCGTCAATGGCCGCAACGACCGTGTCGTAGTCGTAAGACGAGAGCGGCGCGCCGCCGTCGACGATGAGCGTAGGCGTGCCCTGCCAGCTGCTCGAGACCTGGCTCTGCTCGTTCTTGACATCGACGTTGTGAGTGCCGCTGTCGACGCAGGAATTGAAAGTAGTCAGGTCCTTGATGCCGACCATCTGGCCGATCGTCTTGAGGCGGTCCTTGGTGTAAGCGCCCGAGTTCTCGGAGTACTGGTTGGTAAAGAGCCAGTCGTGATAGGGCCAGAACATGCCCTGGTCGGCGGCGCAGCGGGCCGCGTTGGCGGCGTCGAGCGACTCGGTGCCGACGGGCGGGTTGTTGTCGATCACGATGAAGTCGTGCCAGACGAGCTTGGCCCGGCCGCCGGCAACGTAGTTGGCGACGATCTGCGGCNNGCGGCGTCGAGCGACTCGGTGCCGGTGGTATCGATGACTAGGAAGTCGTGGTAGACGATCTTCAACTTGCCCGTCGCCACAAAGTTGGCCACGATCTGGGGCTCGGCGTCACGCGTGAAGTCCGCGCAGTGAGGGCACTGGAAGTCCTCCCACACGTCCAGGGTATGGGGTGCGTTGGCGTCGCCGAGCGTCAACCCATCGGTGTGGATCGAGGTGGGCGTGAGAACGCTGGCCTGAGGCGCGAACGGGGCGATCACCGGCTTGGCCTGGTTCGAGCTGCTCGTCAGGACCAGAGCGCCACCTACGACGACGGCCGCGAGGACCAGGGCCGCGAGGGAATAGATGATCAACGATCGTCCGCCACCCAAACCTCTTGTACCGGCCCTGTCCAGAGATCGGTTCGCCTCGCGGCTGGCGATCCGCTGCTGCCTCGCCGACCGCCGGCTCGTAGGCGGCACGGCGTTGCCTGAGGAGG
>PMLK01000008.1 GCA_003158875.1 Chloroflexota bacterium | reverse complement strand
GTCACCGAGATCGACCGCCAGGGTCGCGTCAACCTCAGCCGCAAGGCTGCCATGCAGCGCCACCTGGCCCGCGGCGAGGCCTGATACTCCGCGAATTGAGGGCCGGCCGGTAACGGTCGGCCCTTTCTCTTTCTGCATAGCGGTCTGCATAACGCGCTCTGCTATGCAGCTGGACCGGGAAAACGGGGCTCCGCTGGTATACTTGGCGGGTGCCCGACAACCAATTCACTCTGAGTGGAGCTATGTCCGAAGACCATCGCAAACTGACCGTCGCGGTTGTCGGCGCCACGGGCGTCGTCGGCCGAACGATGATCCAGGTCCTCGCCGAGCGGCACTTCCCGGTCGGCGAGCTTCGCCTGCTGGCGTCCGGTCGTTCCGCCGGATCTACCGTCAGTGCGGATGGTCGGACGCTTACAGTGGGCGAAGCGCTACCGGACGCGTTCGAGGGAGTGGACATAGCTCTGTTCTCGGCCGGCGGCGACGTCTCCCGCCAGCTGGCGCCTGAGGCGGCCGCGCGCGGCGCCACGGTAATCGACAACTCCAACACCTGGCGCATGGAGCCGAGCGTGCCGCTCATCGTCAGCCAGGTAAACCCCGAGGACGGGGAGTGGCACGAAGGCATCATTGCCAATCCGAACTGTTCCACGATGCAGCTCTTGCCGGTCTTGATGGCCCTTCGCGATAGCGCTGGGTTGGAGCGGGTCGTGGTCGACACGTATCAGTCGGTGTCGGGGACCGGTGCGGAGGGCCTTGCCGAGTTGGACGCCCAGATCCGGGCTCACGTGGCCGGCGAACCCAAAGTTGCCTCCGTCTACCCCCACCCAATCGCGTTCAACGTCCTGCCCGAGATCGACGTCTTTCTCGAGAACGGCTACACCCGCGAGGAGTGGAAGGTCGTCACCGAGAGCCGCAAGATCCTGCACATGCCGGAATTGCGGGTCTCGTGCACGGCCGTCCGGGTTCCGGTCTTCGTGAGTCATTCCGAGGCGGTGCACGTGGAAACCACGCGGCCGATCACGCCTGATGAGGCTCGCAAGGCATTCGCGGCGGTTCCGGGCGTTGTCGTGATGGACGACATCTCGGCCCACGTGTATCCGATCGCAACTCAAGCCGCTGGCAAGGACGAGGTGTTCGTCGGCCGTATCCGAAAGGATCCGTCGGTCGAGCGGGGCCTGGCCTTCTGGGTTGTGAGCGACAACCTGCGCAAGGGCGCCGCGACGAACGCCGTGGAGATTGCCGAGGCGCTGGTAGAGCGGGGCTGGGTCAAGGCACGTTCCCGCCGCGGCGCTGCGAGCGGGGTCGTGGCAGCATCGTGACAGAAGTCGAGCGCCGGGCGGCGCTCGACGCCATCGGGGCCGAGGTTGCGGTCTGCACCCGATGTCGTCTTCACCAGACACGGACCACAGCGGTTCCCGGACAGGGCACCGCGGCGACTGAGGTGATGTTCGTCGGCGAAGGCCCGGGCTTCAACGAAGACCGGGCGGGACTGCCGTTCGTGGGTCAGGCCGGATCGTTGCTAAACGAACTACTCGAGTCGATCGGCTGGTCGCGCTCTGAGGTGTTCATCACCAACGTCGTGAAGTGCCGGCCGCCGGAGAATCGCGATCCGGAACCCGATGAGATCGCAGCTTGCGCACCGTTTCTGACGCGCCAGCTCGAGGCACTCGATCCGGCGCTCGTCGTAACCCTCGGCCGGTTCTCGATGGCTAGATTCAACCCAGGTGCGCGGATAGGCCAGGTCCACGGCACGTTCCGAGCCGCCGACGCCAACTCCGGCGCCGGCGGGGCGTTGACGTACGCCATGTATCACCCTGCGGCGGCGCTGCACCAGACGTCGTTGAAGGACACGCTCTTCAAGGACATGGAGGGCGTGCCGTCGGCGCTGATGGATGCCCGCCGACTGCGAGCCGCCAGAGCCTCCGAAGCGGCACGTCCGGCCATAGCTCAGTCCTCGGCCGCGTTAACACCAGAAGCCGATTTCGACCCGACAAACCATTCTGGGCTCTTCTAGGATGGACACGACCCGTCCGTCCCGTCATAGGATCTTGAATGTCCGATAGCTCGACACCGCTCCGCATCATTCCCCTCGGTGGAGTGGGGGAGATCGGCAAGAACATGTACGTCTTCGAGTACGGCGATGACATCGTCGTGGTCGACTGCGGACTCATGTTCCCGGACGAGGAGATGTTCGGGATCGACCTCGTCATAGCCGACGTCACGTACCTGCGAGAGAACCGCGAGAAGGTCAAGGCGTTCCTCATCACCCACGCCCATGAGGATCATGTCGGCGGCCTGCCGTACATCCTGCCGTACTTCCCCGACGTTCCGGTGTACGCCTCGACGCTGGCCCGCGGCCTGCTGGGTATCAAGATCAAGGAGCACAAGCTCCACTCCAACCCGCTCCTACCGCTCGATCCGGGCGACATGCTGCACATCGGACCGTTCCGAGTGGAACCGTTCCGGATCAGCCACTCCATCCCGGACGCGATGGGCATGGCTCTGCACACGCCGGTTGGTACGGTCGTCACCACCGGCGATTTCAAGTTCGACCACACCCCGATCGACGGCAAGCGGTCCGACTTCGCGGTCCTCTCCAAGTTCGGCGAGGAGGGCGTCATCTGCCTGCTGTCCGACTCGACACGGGCTGAGAATCCGGGCTACACCCTGTCTGAGCGGACTGTCGGGGAGACGTTCAGAGAGATCATGGAACCGCTCGACGGCAGGGTCATCGTCGCCACGTTCGCGAGCAACATCAACCGCATCCAGCAGGTAATCGACGCGGCCGCCGAATTCGACCGCAAGGTCGCCGTGATCGGCCGGTCCATGGAGCAGAACTTCCGCATCGCGACGGACCTCGGCTATCTCAAGTTCGCCCCTGGCCAGATCGTAGCCAAGGATCAGATCGGGTCGGTGCAGAAGATTGTGGTCGCCACGACCGGCGCCCAGGGTGAGCCAATGGCCGGCCTGGCACGCATGGCCAACCGGGATCATCGTTTCGTCGAGATCCAGCCCGGCGACACCGTCATCGTCAGTGCGAGCCCGATTCCGGGCAACGAGGAATACGTCGCCCGGACGATCGACAACTTGTTCAAGGCCGGCGCCAACGTGTTCTACCACACCGTCAAGCACGCCCACGTGTCCGGCCATGCAAGTCAGGAAGAGCTCAAGCTGATGCTCGGCCTGACCAGGCCCAAGTACTTCATCCCGATTCACGGAGAATTCCGGATGCTCGTCCAACACGGCCGACTCGCCGTGGAGACGGGCGTGCTGCCCGAGAACGTGTTCATCATCGAAAACGGGCAGGCCATCGAGTTCTACGCCGACGGCTCGGCTCGCCGAGCTGCTCCCGTGGCGTCGGGCTACGTCCTCGTCGACGGGTTGTCCGTAGGCGATGTCGGGGAGGTAGTGCTTCGAGACCGTAAGGCTCTCGCCAGCGACGGCATGTTCATCGTCGTGGTGACGGTGGATAAGCAGACCGGCAGGGTTCTTGCCCGCCCCGAGATCGTGACCCGCGGCTTCGTGCACGGCAATGAGCGCGATCCGCTGATGGAAGGCGCGATCGAGCGCATGATGGCGGCAATCGAGGGGCAGGGGGACCGAACCAACGAGGTCGGCTTGCTAAAGAGCCGCATCAAGGACGAGATCTCGCGGTACCTGTACGAACAGACGCGCCGTCGGCCGCTGGTCTTCCCGGTAGTCGTGGAGGTGTAATGCCCGCCCGAACCCCAGCATCCTCGAGCAGATCGAACTCAACCAGGTCGCGCGCACCGCGTTCGACTCGGGCTTCGTCCGCGGCGGTGCGCAGACGTCGCTCGGGACGCAGCCTGGCTGTGTCCGCGGAGATCGTGCGCGTTCTGATCGGGCTGATGATGCTGATCGTCGGCGTTTCGCTGTTGATCGGCCTGACGATCCAGGGAGGGTCGCTGACGGACTGGGAGCGGAATGTGGTCGCGCCCTGGTTCGGCAGCGTGCGCTGGCTGCTGCCCCTCGTGCTGATCCTCCTGGGCTACTACCTCGAGAGGGCCGAGGGCGAGCACTGGGACTGGGAGCTGACGATTCTGGGCTCCGGAGTCGCATATGCCTGCCTGCTCGGGCTGGCCGGACTGATCCCAGCGAAAGTCCACTACAGCAAGGGCGGCATCGTCGGCGACGCGCTGGCCCATTTCATGTCGCCTCTCGTCACGGTGCCGGGAACCGTGGTCATCCTGACGGTGCTCATGGTCGCCGGGATTCTGCTGGCGCTCGACATGTCGCTGCCGGCGGTAATGAACCCAACAGTGGACCTCATCCGCCGGGCGGTCGAACATTTGTTCCGACCTGCGCCGGAGCGCGATGACGTCGAAGCGGCCGCATCGGCACGACCGGAGCGGGTGGGGCGTGGCAGTCGCGAAACGGCGCTACCGGATGGGCGCCGTAGCTCCGGGGAGGCCATAACCGCCGCCGCGAGTCTGCCGACAATTCCGGCCGCCATCCCAAACGTAGGTCCTACGTCCCAGACGTTCGCGCCGCAGATGGGCGCCGGGCCGACCTCATCGGAAACGGCCCTGCCGCATGCAGGGTTAGCGGCTCGCAAAGTCGGCGCGGGCGATCAGAACGACGCCACACTGGTTCGTGGCCCGCGCCCCGGAATGGATGCGCCGGCTCAGTCGAAGCTCGGCGGATCGGCCGTCGCCGTCGCGAAGCCGAAGGTCGAATACCACCTGCCGCCGCTGGCCCTGCTGGACAACACCGCTCCGCGCATCGGCGAGAGCGGCATGGACCACAACCGCAACGCGGCGATCATCGTCGCCAAGCTTGCCAGCTTCAGTATTCCGGCCCGAGTCGTCGCCTGGAACGCCGGTCCGGTGGTGACGCAATACGAGGTGGAGCCGTCGCCGGAAATAAAGGTCAGCCGTATCGAGGCCCTCACCGACGATCTGGCGATGGCCCTGGCCGCGCGTACGATCCGCATCGAGGCCCCGATCCCTGGCCGTAGCGTCGTGGGACTCGAGATCCCCAACAAGGACTTCAACGTGGTGGCCTTGAGGCGCATCCTGGAGGAGGTCGATTTCCGGGCCTCGTCGAAGCTGACCTTCGCCCTGGGACGCGACGTCGCGGGCCATGCCCGGGCGACGGACCTCGGCAAGATGCCACACCTTCTCATCGCCGGCGCCACGGGTTCCGGCAAGAGCGTCATGGTCAACGCCCTGATTTCGAGTCTGTTGTGCAACGCCACTCCGGACGAGTTGCGACTCGTTCTGGTCGATCTCAAGCGCGTCGAGCTGTCCGCGTACAACGGCCTGCCGCACCTCATGGTTCCGGTAATCACTGAGACGGAGCGCGCCAAGGCCGCGCTCAAGTGGGCCGTCATCGAAATGGAAAACCGGTATCGCCGATTCGCCGGAGCCAGCGCCCGCAACCTCGCCGGGTTCAACGAAACCAGAGCCGACCCGGCCGATCGTTTGCCCTATATCGTCGTGGTGATCGACGAGCTCGCGGACCTGATGATGCGCGAAGGCAAGAACGTCGAAGAGCCGATCGTGAGACTGGCCCAGAAGGCGCGCGCCACGGGCATCCACATGGTGCTGGCGACTCAGCGCCCGTCGGTGAATGTCGTGACGGGCCTGATCAAGGCCAACTTCCCGAGCCGCATAGCCTTTGCCATGGCTTCTCAGATCGACTCGCGGACGATCCTGGACACACCCGGCGCCGAGGATCTGATCGGCCGGGGCGACATGCTCTTCCAGCCCGCGGATCTGCCTCGCCCGATTCGCCTGCAGGGCGTCTACGTCTCCGACAAGGAGATCGCGAATATCTGCGAGCACTGGCGGGCCGAGGCCGAACCGCACTACGACATGGGCATAATCGACACGGGCGAAGAGTCCGAACACACTGACGAGATCGTCGACGACGACGCGGACAGACTCCTCAACGATGCCGTTGCGGTTGTCCAGGAGTACGATCGTGCCTCCGCGTCGCTACTGCAGCGGCGTTTGAAAGTGGGTTACGCCAGGGCCGCTCGAATCATCGATCAGCTCGAGGCTCGTGGCTACATCGGACCCTTCGACGGGTCCAACGCTCGGCAAGTTCTGCGCCGGGAAAGTGCCACGTGGACTCCCGGCAACGAACAGGATGAGGTTGATCAATGACGAGCACCAAGCCGCCGACACGTCCGTCGCGGCACGTGATGGGGCATCGGGGGCATGGCGCGGCGGCGGCAACCGAGAAGTCGGCCGTCGGCGAGAAGCTGCGTGGAGCCCGGGAACTCCGTGGCGTCGACCTGTTCCGGGTGGAACGTGACACGAAGATTCGGACGAAGTTCCTGAGCGCCCTTGAGTCGGGCGACTTCGCCGAGCTGCCGGGCGACGTCTACACTCGCGGCTTCCTCCGCAACTACGCCACGTATCTGGGCCTGGACGCCGACGAAATCGAAGAGGAGTGGCGAGCGGAAGCAGGAACGGCAGTCCCGCAGATGCCCATCATCGTCGGGCCGCAGCCGCTGACCGTGCGTCGCAAGGTGATCTTCGAGCGGAGCCACGTCGTCATCGGAATCGTGGCGGCGGTCGTTCTCATCGTGGCGAGCTACTTTGGCTTCCAGCTGACGCGGTATCTCTCGTACCCGACCATCTCGGTGGCGTCGGCGGGTGCCTCGCCGCTCATCGTGGGCATCGGCGACACGCAGTACGTCCTTACTGGCGCTGCTACGCCAAACAGCACGGTGTTGATTTCGTGGAACGGTCAGGATCCGACGAAAATCATCGTCGACGATTCGGGCCACTGGAAGTACCCCGCCACTCTTCAGGCCGGTAGCAACCAGTTCGATATAACGGCCAAGAACATCGATACGAATCACGCCAGCAGCACGGTGAGACTCGTCGTCATCGTGCCCGTAGCTTCGCCTTCGCCGACGGTTCCGGCGGTGGCATTCGCCACGCCGCTGGACACTACCGTGCTCTCGCCGGGAACCATAACCGTGACCGGGACGAGCACTCTGGTCTCGTCGGTGAGCTTGACGAGCGCCGTCATCGGCCCGCCATTGGTTAGCGGGGCGACACTCCCGCCTGAGCCCGTACCGGCGGCGACTGCCGCGCCGGGGCTGCCGGTGACCTCTGCGGCGGTCAGCGCCGACGGCACGTTTTCTATCGGACTGTCCCTGCAAGCCGGTTTGTATCGGCTGACGCTGGTGGGCATCACCGCTACCGGCGCAAAGACGGCGCCGGTCACGAAGACGATCACGATTCCGTTCAAGGGTATGAGCGTCACGATCAAGGTTCAGGGTGGTAAGACCTACGTGTGGGCCTTTAAAGACGGCGTCGCTATCGGGAAGGGCACGACGAAGAATGTCGGCTGGACCGCGACCGTAACGGCTAACCGGTCCGTATGTATCCGTTCTCCTCACCCTGATCGCGTGCTCCTCGTGGTCAACGGAAGGACGATTGGGCCGATGAGCGGCGTCTCCGGCGGCTCCCACGTCTACATCGACTCGAAGGGCCTCAAGGGCGTCAACAGTTGCGGCATCGGCTGATGTGGCGTGGATGACGAACCGCTGGCCGAGCTTGTGGAGCGTCTCCAGGCGACCTGCCTGGCTCGCGGCATCAGCGTGGCTACGGCCGAATCGTGCACCGGTGGGCTCATCGCCCAGTTGCTGACGGACGTCGGCGGCTCGAGCGGCTACTTCAAGGGCGGTGTGGTCTCGTACGCCGACGACGTGAAGACGTCGATGCTCGGGGTTCCCGCCGAACACATCGCGGCGCACGGGGCAGTGAGTGCCCAGGTCGCGCGGGGGATGGCCGAAGGTGCCCGGTCGCGGCTCCGGGTAGACGTGGCCGTCGCGGTCACCGGCGTCGCCGGTCCCGGTGGCGGCAGCGCGGCAAAGCCCGTCGGCCTCACCTACGTCGCCGTAGCGGACGGTCTCGGCGTCGAGTTGCGGCGGTTCGTCTGGACCGGCGATCGGTCCGCCAATCGATTGGCCACGGCCCGGGCGGCGATCGTCATGACGCTGGAGCGCATTTCCGGCGGCCCTCGAGCCGCCGACGAACCGTGACCGCGCTCCGCGGCGCCGCCTCGGTGGGGAGTGGTCTGGCCCCCGCCAGAGATGCGCGGCCAATTCGTAGCGGCGAACGAATCCACGTCGTCGGCGCGGCCGGTGCCGGTGCAAGCGCCGCTGTGCTGCTGGCGCATCACCGGGGAGCGGCGGTTAGCGGCTGCGATCCCGGCGGCGCCTCGCCGTACACACCGCCGATCGAGGCCGCAGGAATTCATTTGGACTGGGCCCACTCCGCCGACCACGTAACGCGGCAGCCCTCGCCGGAGCGACTTGCCGTGACAAAGGCGTTGACGGCGATCGATCCGGACAACGCGGAACTGGCGGCGGCTCGGACTTGCGGCATCCCGGTGGAGTCGTGGCAGCAGGTCATCGCCGATGCGGCGGTCGGCAAGACGCTGGTTGGGGTGGCCGGGACTCACGGCAAGAGCACCTCGGCCGGCTGGCTGGTCCACGTGCTGGTGGAAGCTGGTCTGGATCCCTGCGCCTTTGTCGGGGCGTTGATGCCGGCGGAATTCACCGGCGGAGTACCGTCGACGGCCAGATGGGGCGGGGGATCGCCGTTCGTCGTGGAAGCGGACGAGTACGCCGGCAATTTCGACGCGTACCGGCCGGCAGTGGCGGTCGTGACATCTGCCGAGTGGGATCACCCGGACGTGTTCGCCGATCGGGATGCCGTGATAGACAGCTTCGCCGCGTGGCTGCGGACGGCGGCAGCGGTGGTGCCTCGCCCGCTGCTGGTGGCGAATGTCGGTCACGCCGGGGTGGCGGAGCTGGTTTCGCGACTCGGCGACTGGGGTGGCGACGTGTTGCGAGTTGGGCTCGCGGAGAAGCTCGAGGGCGGTGGTTCGGGTTTCGGCGTGGCGCTGGTCGGGACCGTGCTGGGGGCCGATCCCGGAGGCACGACTCTCCGCCTGGAGGGCGCCCTCCTGGGCGAGCCCGCCACGGTGCGTCTGGCGCTTGCCGGGCGCCACAACGCCGCCAACGCACTCGGCGTGGCCGGGGCCGCTCTGGCGCTCGGTGTAAAGCCGGAGGCGCTCGTCGCGGCACTCGGTAGTTTCCAGGGCGTCGGCCGGCGGCTGGAGCGCAAAGGGGAGGGGAGGGGAGTCGTCGTGTATGACGACTACGGCCACCACCCTACGGCAATCAGGGAGACCCTGGCGGCCATCCGCCAGCTGGAGCCGGGCCGTCGCGTCTGGGCGGTCTACGAGCCGCTTACGTACCACCGGACCGCGGCGATGCTCGAGGAATTCGCCGAAGTCCTCTCCGGTGCGGATGCAGTCGCGATAGCGGACATCTGGGCCAGTCGGGACCCCGATACCAGCATTACTTCGGCAGCCGAACTTGCGGCGGCAACTGCCCGGCGCAGGCCCGGACTCGTGGCAGTAGCGCCCGGCTCGGTGGAGGAGACGGCAGCATGGTTGTCGCAGGAGGTTAGACCGGGCGATGCCGTCCTCATAATGGGCGGAGGCAAGAGCTACCGGATTGCCGAGTTGCTGACCGAGTCACTCGGAGTGGGTCACAATCGGGGCTGACGCAGAACGACAGGCTGACACTAAAGTCGTAGTTCAGGAGGCCCAATGGCAGGTGAATCTTCTTTCGATGTCGTAAGCGATTTCGACGACATGGAAATGCGCAACGCGCTCGATCAGGTGCGGCGCGAGGTTCAGCAGCGCTACGACTTCAAGGGCGTCAAGTTCGACCTGACGCAGGCCAAGACGGAGCTCGTCCTGCACACGGACGATGAGTTCCGGGCCAAAGCGATCCGCGACTTGATCGAGTCGAAGGCGGTCAAGCGGGGCCTCTCTCTCAAGGTCTTCGATTGGGGCAAGCTGGAACCGGCGGGCGGCGACACGGTCAAGCAGACGATCGCGCTGCGACGTGGGCTCAGCGAAGATCTGGCCAAGAAGCTGAGCAAGCTGATCCGAGACGAATTTCCCAAAGTGAAGTCACAGATCCAGGGCGATGCCTTGCGCGTAACGGCAAAGAGCAAGGATGACCTTCAGCTGGTTATCGCCAGGCTGAAGGAACTCGACGAGCAATCTCCACTGCAGTTCACCAACTACCGCTGAGACCCGCCCGGCACGCCGGCGCGACGACCTTCAAGGAGCGCGGCCATGGAACCGACCGAGAGCCGAAGCGACCACAGAACGGTAGCCGCCGTTCTAGCCGAAGGCCTTTCTAGGGCCGGGGTCAGGATCGCTTTCACCGTTCCCGGCGAGAGCGTCGTCAGTCTGCTTGACGCACTGGCGGCGAACAACGTCCGGATCGTGGCTACTCGACACGAGAGCTCCGCGGCGTTCATGGCGGAGGCAGTTGGGCAGCTGACCAGCCGTCCGGCGGTCTGCGTCGCGACACGAGGCCCGGGAGCCGCGAACCTGGCCATCGGCCTTCTCGCCGCGCGGGCGGATTCCGCACCGTTGATCGCGATCGTTGGCGGCGTGACGAGCGCTGTTCGAGGGCGCGAGGCTTTTCAGGAACTCGATGTGGTTCGGACCTTCGAGCCCGTAGTCAAGTGGGCCGGCGAGATCCGGAACGCGGCCGAGGCCATCCCGATGCTGGAACGAGCCGTGTCGTCCGCCACGAGCGATCGTCCCGGTCCTGTGGTGCTGGCCGTAGCCGCCGACGTGTTCGACGCGCTAGTTTCGGAAGAAGGCGCGGCATCGACGGCCTCATTCCGGCTCAATCACTCCCCGGATCCGGACCCGCTCCTGGTCAGAAAGGTTTTGCACCTGATCGGGGATGCCCGTCGGCCGCTGATACTCGCCGGCGCAGGCATCCTCCGAGCTCGCAGCACGGACGCGCTGGTGCGCTTCGCCGAGGCCTTGCGGGTTCCGGTAGTCGCGTCGTGGCGGCGCGGCGACGTCTTTCCGAACGACAACCACTTGTATCTGGGTATGACCGGCTTGGGCGCGCCGGCGAGTGTCAGGGCCCGGATCGAGGAAGCGGATGCGCTCCTCGTGCTGGGATCGCGGCTGGATGAGATGACCACGTTCGGGTACTCCGTTCCGGCGGAGACGACCCGCTGGGCGCAGGTTGACATGGAGCCACTGGGGCCCAACGCCGCCCGCCGCCCGGACATCGCCATCGGCGGTGACGTGGCCGCGTTCCTGCGCGTCGCCCAGCGATTGCTATCCGGGGCCGCGTTCGATGCCGCCACCATGGATGAGCGGACCGTCCAAAACGCCGCGGACAGAGCCACGTTCGAAGCCTCGGCCGTGGTTGAGGGCCAGCCGTGGAGCGGGCCCGGCGTCCACCCCGGCAACGTGGTGGCGGCCCTGGGTCGGCTCCTCCCTCGCGAGGCAATCGTTACCACCGACGCGGGCGATTTCGGGACGTGGGCGGCGCGGGGATTCCGGTTCCATCGGCCGGGCACGCTGCTGGGCTCGTCGGCTGGGCCGATGGGCTACGGCCTGCCAGCGGCAATCGGTGCCGCACTGGCGCGACCGGGACGTTTGGGCGTGGCGCTGGCCGGCGACGGCGGTTTTGGCATGACCATGGCGGAGCTGGAGACGGCGGTCAGGGAACGGGCTCACGTGCTGGCGGTCGTCTTCGACAACAGTCGATACGGCACGATCTGGCGGCACCAGGAAGACATCGGCCAGGCCGCCGGTCTCGGCACGCGGTTGGGTGCGGTCGACTTTGCCGCTATCGCGGAGGCGTGTGGGGCGCTCGGGATTCACGTGGCAAGTGACGCCGAGTTCGAGCCGGCTCTGGTGCGAGCTTTGGAAGCCGGTCGGCCGGCGGTGCTGCACCTCGCTCTGGACGCGCGCTGGACCACGCCTGACGCCATGTCTGACGCGGTACCGGAAACAGCACCGGAAACAGCACCGGAAGCGACGCCTGACACGACCGCTGAAGCGGACTCAGGAGCCGGGGAGGACGTTCCTGCGTTGGAGGACCAGGCTGGTGCGGCGTTCGTGGAGACGGCGCTCCAGCCCGACCGGATAGATGTGCGGGTTGAGTAATCGGCGCGTGGCCGGATGAAGGCTGTGGATCTGATCGCGGGCACGCGCGCGCACGTCGTCCAGGGTCGGTGCCGGTGCGACGCGCTGTCCGCCGCGCATGGCCGGTAGGACGAGTTCCACGGGCTTCCACTCGGGCTCGATGGCGCGCAGATGCAAAGCGTCGGCCGGGTCGACAATGACTTCACCGTCTGGCCTCGCCGGGAGATCTTCGTCGTAGATCATGTCGGCTCGGAACTTTCCTTCCGCGTCCAGGAAGCGCCGCACGCCGAGGACGCCCGGGATGGAAATCTTGGCGCTGAACTCGGACACCTTGACGGGGTACCGCCAGCCGCCCTGGTCATCGCCGATCGCGCAGAGCTTGTAGATGGCTCCCAGCGCCGGCTGGTCGTAGCAGGTGTCGAGGCGCGTGCCGACGCCCCAGATATCGATGCGTGCGCCTTGAGCTCGCAGGGAGGCGATGGTCTGCTCGTCGAGATCGTTGGACGCGACGATCTTGGTGCCCGTGAAGCCGGCGGCGTCGAGCATTCGTCGCGCCTGGATGGATAGGTAGGCGAGATCACCGGAATCGAGTCGAATCCCCGCCAGATCCCGACCGCGCTTCCTTATGCGCCTGCCTGTCTCGATGGCGTGTCGGACGCCGGCCAGAGTGTCGTACGTGTCCACGAGCAGGGTCACGTTGTCGGGTTGAGCGTCCGCGTAGGCGTCGAAGGCGGCCTGTTCATCGCCGAAGGCCTGGACCCACGAATGAGCGTGAGTGCCGCGCACGGGGATGCCGAAGAGGCGCCCGGCGAGCACATTGGACGTGGCCGCAACACCGCCGATATACGAGGCCCGCGCGGCCGAAATGGCCCCATCCGGACCCTGGGCGCGCCGCATGCCGAACTCCAGAACCGGGGCGTCGCCTGCGGCCTCAACGACCCGAGCTGCCTTTGTCGCCACGAGGGTCTGGAAGCCGACCACGGTGAGCAGGACGCTCTCCACGAGTTGGGCTTGCAACAGCGGACCTGCGACTCGAACGAGTGGCTCGTTCGGAAAGACGAGGGTGCCTTCCGGAATCGCATCCACGTCGCAGCTAAACTCGAGGGCCGCGAGCCGAGCCAGAAAGGCGGGCGTGAACAGCGGCTCGCCGCCGGCCCCCTTGACGCCGCTGAGGTGCTCTATGGCGGCCGAGTCGAAATGGAAGTCCTCGAGAATGGCAAGTGCGTCGTCCAGACCCGCGGCAACGGCATAGCCACCGTCGAAGGGCAATGTTCTGAAGCTGAGTGAGAAGACCGCCCGACGATCCGCGTAGCCGGCCGTCTCGTAGCCGGCGCCCATCGTCAGCTCATACAGATCGGTCAGGCTGGCCAGGCTCGGCCGATAGAGCTCAGATACGTGGGACAACGCGAGCTCGTCTCGTGCCGGGCCGCGAGTCGTCGGCCGGCTTTGGGGCCGGTGGGGCGGCGGGAGGCGCCGCAGGTTTGCCGGGTTTCATCAGGTGTTCCGAAACGGCTTCCAGAGTGCCGATGATCGTGGCCACAAGCAAGCCGACGCTCGGGTTCTCGACGACGATCGGCTGCGGAGCCTCGGGGCGGTTGCTTTCGAGCATGCAGACCTGGCCCTCGTAGATCGCGTCGAGCGCTCCGGCCTCGAGGAGGGTAAGCGCGGCGTCTACGGCCCGACCGGCCACGGTACAAAGCTCCGTGTCGTCGTGGGCGAAGATCGCCTCGGGAGTCCCGCCGGGGTTGAGCGGCAGTGGCGTTGGCAGACCGACAAGCAGGTCCGTAATCGCCGCCTCGGAGGCTCTGCTGAGACCCGGACCGCGACGCAGCAATCCGCCGGCGCTCGGCCAGTCCGTCTCGATGCGCGTGCGCAAGGACAGCAGGCGGATCCGGCAGGTATCGACGCTGCCCAGTCGTATCGCGCTGGGCGGGGAGGAGAGCAGCGACCGCCGCGGGAGTTCGATCTCCGGATTGTCCATCTCGCCTCCAGGTCGGTAGAAGAAGTTTCCAAGTGGACCCAGCATACTCAATGACGAGTCGGCCGCCTACGAGTCCCCGCCAGCGACCCGTTCAATGCGCCTCGTCGGCCAGTTTGGCGATATCGTCGCCCTCGACGCGACAGGTCAGCCACGAGCGCAGGACCCTGGCGCCGTGGGCTTCGTAGAACTCAATTGCCGGCGTGTTCCAGTCGAGAACTTGCCAGACGAATCTTGTCCAGCCCTCGCGGACGGCGATGGCGGCGAGATGCCTTAGCATCGCCTTCCCGATGCCGTTGCGTCGATAGGCCGGCCGGATGAAGATGTCCTCCAGGTAGATGCCCGGCTTCCCCTCCCACGAACTGAAGTTGAGAAACCACAGGGCGAAACCGGCTGGTTCTCCGTTCCAGTCGGCCATCGTTACCCGTACCAGTGGATGCTCGCCGAAGACGTACCGCGAGATGTCAGTCTCGGTGGCTACAACCTTGTCCGGTTCATGCTCGTACGCGGCGAGTTCGCGGATGAATTCCAGGATGAGCGAAGTGTCGGGCGGTTCGGCGTGTCGCAGGGTCAGCATGACGTAATGCTAGTGGCGCTCCGTCTCTTGCGTCTAACCCCTGCCACGGCGGCGCCGCCTCGGGACGGCTACGTGTCGGTGCGATTCCGGTCCAGAAGTTCGCGCACCCGACGCCCCAGTTCCGCGGTGGTGAAGGGCTTGGCAAGGAACGTTGCCTCATCGCCGATGACGCCACGCTCGATCATCGGCTCGCTCGCGTAGCCACTGACGAAGAGCACCGGTAGCCCGCGATGACCGTGCTCGATTTGGGCCGCCAGGGCGGGACCGTCGATGCCGGGCAGCCTCACATCGGTGATCAATAGCGAGAGCTTCTCGAGGGCGGCGAGGCGGAGAGCTTCCGAGGAGTCCGCGGCCACGAAGACGGTATAGCCAAGCTGCCGCAGCGTCCTTTCGATGACGGTGCGGACCTGGTCCTGATCGTCTACGACCAGAATGGTTTCGCGGCCTGTTGGGACCGGCGCTTCTACAGCGGCCGGAGGTGCCACTTCGGCCGGTTCGTGGTGAGGCAGATAGACGGTGAACGTGCTGCCGTGGCCGAGTTCGCTCTCGACGAGGATGTGGCCGCCCGACTGGTTGACGATGCCGTGGGCGGTGGCGAGCCCCAGACCGGTGCCACGCCCGTGTTCCTTCGTGGTGAAGAAGGGTTCGAAGACGCGACCTCGCGTGGCCGCATCCATGCCGGAGCCGGTGTCGGAGACTGTCAGGCGGACATAGCGGCCGGGTTTGATCGATGTCGCCAGCCCGGACGACGGATCGACATCAACGTTGGCCAGCGTCATCGTGAAGGTTCCGCCGGACACCATTGCATCTCTGGCGTTGACCGCCAGGTTCACGATTACCTGTTCGAGCTGGCTAGCATCGGCAAGGACCGCTCCAGGCGTTGCGCCGCTCTGGAAGTCGAGTTTGATCGTCGGACCGAGCAGGCCCACCAGCATCGGTCGAAGCTGATCGACGAGATCTTGCAGGTCTAGGACCGCGGGGCGGAGAACCTGGCGGCGACTGAACGCCAGCAACTGGCTCACGAGATTCGCCGCGCTGGCGGATGCATGAACGATCTGATCGACGTCCTCACGCGACTCGGCATCGAGCCCCTGGGCGACGCTGAGCAGCTGGGCATGGCCGGCCATGACCATAAGCAAGTTGTTGAAATCGTGGGCAATGCCACCGGCGAGCTGACCGATTGCCTCCATGCGGCCCGCTTCGGCGAGATTCAGTTCCAGAGCACGTTCCCGAGTCGTGTCCCGCTGCACTCCGACATAGCTGACGACGTTGCCGTCCTGGTCGTGGACGGGTGTGATTATCGAATCGGACTCATATGTCACGCCGTCGCGTCGGCAATTGATGAAGCGCCCGTGCCACGTCTGGCCGCGAAGAAGCGTTGCCCACAGCTGCTCCCAGAACGCCAGATCGTGCCGACCGCTGCTGACGATGCTGGGGTTTCGGCCCATCAATTCAAGCTGGCTGTAGCCGGAGACGCGCTGAAATGCCGGGTTCACGTAGATGATTCGAGGCTCGAGATCGGTGATGACGATCGCCTCGGCCGATTGCTCGACCGCCGCGACCAGCCGCGCCCGCTGTTCGTCGATCCTGATGAGGGCCAGCTGGCCGGCCTGGATGGCGCGTGACCGACGTTCAAGAAGAAGGAAGAGGCCGAACGCCGTAACGATGACGAAGCCAGTGCCTTTGAAGATGTCTAGCGTCGGCTCGATCGCGGCGAGCGGCGGCAGGTTGACCGCGAAGCCCGTGCCGTAGATCCAGACCAGCCCAAGCACCGCATAGCCCAAGGCTATGCGCCCGGGGTGCAGATCGATCAACCGGCGGCGCTGCGACCTCGACCCAGACACCGTCCCTCCCACTTCGACACTGGCTGCCATCAAGCGCGGTCAGCATACGGCACGATCTCCAGATTCAGGCATGGAAAGTCGTGGAACGCGATCGACTCGTCGGAGTGAGAGCCTCTTTGGAACCCCAACACCGAGAAGGACAGCCAATCCGGCAGAACTTCGTCCCGCGCTCCAGACTCGAATCGCGGATCTCGCCGTCGTCGATATTCCGGCCTGCGATATCGTGAATGCCAGCCTGAGCCTGCCGTTCCTTGCCCCGACCCAATTCTGGCCGGCCTGGCAGCGCGTGCTCGATGCAGTTGTCGTGGGCGGCCGAGTCGCGGCGATGCTCTTCGGCGATCGAGACGGTTCGGCAGGCGACGCCTCGATGACGTGTCCTCCGCCCGACGCGATTCGCGAGAGCCTTGCGTCCTTCGAGATCGAACACTGGGCCAACAAGGAGGAAGACACGCTGACCGCTCTCGGGGGGCCGCACCACTTTCACACGCTTGAGCTGGTGGCTCGCAGGCTCAGGTAGACGGTCGCCCTAAGCGACGGCCCGCTCGTCTCCCGATGCGGCTCGCTGAGCTATAAGGGCGGCCTCCGAGCCTTCCTGCCGCAACAGCTGCTCTATCGGTGCCGGTCGGCCGAATAGGTAGCCCTGCCCATGGGTCACGCCCAGCCCACGCAGTGTTGCCAGCTCAGCCTCGGTCTCGACGCCCTCAGCGACCAGTGCGCAATTCGTCTCCGTGGCGAAGGCGACCATGCTGGAGATCAGCGCCCGCCGTGCCGGATCGGCGTCGACGCCACGAACGAGGGCAATGTCCAGCTTCACGATCTGCGGGCGGATCTCCAGGATGTGCCGCAGTCCCGCGTAGCCCGCGCCCGCGTCGTCCACGGCGATCCGCACCTGACCGCGCAGGTGATCGAGCACGATGCGCAGGTTCGCGTAGCTCTCCACCGGAACCTGCTCGGTAATCTCGAGTACGGTGTCGCGAGTGGACGTCTCCAGAGTGGCGACCAGCGGCAGGAACGCTGTCGCCAGGGCGGGGGAGACGTTGAGGCTCAGGTACGCGTCAGCTGGGAGAAACGCCGCAGCATCCTGGGCCGCGGCCATCGTGGCGATCTCGAGCTGGACGCCAATACCGGCCATCGCGGCGTCGGCGAACCAGTGGTCGGGGCGGCGACCGTCGGAAAATCGCGTCAGGGCCTCGTAGCCGACGGTGCGTCCGGAAGCGAGTTCGACGATCGGCTGGAACACAGGCTGGAATTCGCAAGCCCCGATCATCGCCGATACTCGGGCCTGAATCTCTTCGAGTCTGGCTCGCTCGCCGAGCATGGGACCAAGCAGTGCCCCCGCCACGACCCCAAATTCGCGAGCGGTGCTGAGTCGCTCGACAGCAACCGACTCCGATGGGTGCCCGGAGGAACCCAGCGAGATGACACCGAGGGTTCCGTCCTTCCACAGCAGCGGCGCATTGACCACGCATGCGACGTCCGGCCCAAAGATGCCGCCCTGCTCGGGCGCGGTGTCCGGGCGCTTCCCTTCGATCCACGGACCCGCGGCGGCACGCTCGCACAGCTGACGGGCTCGCTCCGGCGGGAACACGCCCGTTATGCCCCGCGGGATCTCGCGCATGTGCGTGGCGCCGAGTAGCACGGCCTGCCGGCCCGGCATGAAGGCCACCAGAATCGCACTGTCGATGCCATCGATCGCAAGGGCCTCCCTGCAGACGTGGGCGGCGGTCTCTTCGGCCGTCTCGGCGATCTCGAGGCGAGACAGAGAGCGGAGCACGGCCTCACGGCTCCGAAGCTCTCGCTCCAGCTTGGTCATGGATCTGCGTTCGGCCGTCATGGCCAGCCGTTCCGTGCGGGTCAGGAGCATCTGCCGACCGAGCGTGAGAACGGCAACCACAGCCGCGCCAACCTTGAGCGCTTCCGAGTCGGATGAGTTGGTGGGCCAGAGGATGAGCAGCGCCACGCAGACTGCGGCGGCGACCGGTGGCAAGGCGTCGGCCAGCATCTGCGCGGCGTGACGCTTCTGTGCCGCTGCAGATGGAAGCGCCTGCCAGGTAGCGGCGCCGTAGGCACAGAGGAGAAGGCCGGCGCTGAAGGCATAGTCCGTTGGGGTGACGGTGGGCAAGAAGGCCGATCCGGACTGAGATTGCGACGCGAGCTGGAAGCCGACCATAGACAGGCCTGCCAGGCACAGACCGGCCAGGATGCCGAATGGCCCACTGAGTCGAACCGGGACTCCGCGGTCAAGGAGACTCAGGGCCGCGGCGATGGGACCGGCCACAGCGATCGTGCCTGCGACCGCGTTGCTCAGGTCGCCGGCGGTGAGGGATGCCGTGGGCGCTACACTGTGCCAGAAGATCCAGATGATGGTGACGGACGCCGTGAGCAGGATGGTAGTGTCGAGGCCGACGCGAAGCCACACGGACCTCGGCGTCGACTTGAAGATGGCGTGCCCCAGGCATGCGGCCGCGGTGCCGACACTTGCCACGACCAGCGCGTCCCCCACGATGGCCCACATGTCCCTGGCGAATGGCAAGACCCAGACGAACACGGACGATGCGCCGAGCGCGATGGCTACTGCGATCCACTTGGCGACGAACCGGCGCTCGGGCAGGACGACACGGCTTTGCCGGCTGGCGCGAATGAGGACGAGTACCCCGATCGCTCCCAGGCATACTTGCTGGGCCGTATCGATAGCGAGTCCAATGTTGCCGCCGATCAGGAAGACCGGCCAGATGGTGGCGAGGGACCCGACGGCACCGATGAGTACCGCCGCACGTAGCGAGAGCGAATCGAGGTATCGCTTCAGTTGAGCCACAGCATGCCGCCCCGCTTGGTGCAGTCTTCAGTGGCACCGCGGGCGCCGCGATGGCCGGCCCGCGCCGCGCAAAGTCAGGGTTTGCCCCTAGCCTTGGAGTCGGTCGGGTAGTGGGGCAGGTGTAGGGCGTTGGTGCCGCTCCGCGATGTTCGCGGCCATGTCTCCGCGCCGGTCTGGTCAGGGCAAGATGTTCACCAGGCAGGTGGGACCGCCGTCGGCCAGCGCGAATTCGGTAAGGTCCAGCTCGTGGACCGCAAGGCCGGTTTCACGCAGAAGGCGGACCGCAGTGGGGCTGCCGGCGTCGAGGAACGCGTGTCCGTCCAGGGCCAGGACGTTGGCCCCGCCCAGCTCGCCGTCCGGTACGAGAAGACGGCGATACTCGCCGAGCGGCGCGCCGTCAGGGCCGGCTGCATCCAGAGACGCGAACCCCGCGGCCGTGCCGATTAGAGCGTCGGCGGTTACAGCCGTAACGGCGGTTGCGAGGTGGAGGCGATCCGCCACCGGACAGAGGAAGGGACGATATCCAAGGGATCGGGCGGCCGCCGCCAGGACGGCAGCACCCACGGCGTTGGTCCTGCCGCTGATCCCGATGGCGATGCGGTCGCCGTAGATGACCACGTCGCCGCCCTCGAGTGTGCCAGGTTCAGCGACGCGCACCACCCGCGTGCCCGCCGCGGAGTGGGGGAGTGCCGCCGCCACGACCGACTCGACCTCCGGTCTCCGCGAGGCGATCGCCGGCCGCCCCACCACGAGGCTGTGGGCAGAGCTGCCGTCCAGCGGCGCGAGCGCAACGAGCGTGTCCGACACAAATATGGCGTCCGGGAGAAGTGGCTCCTCGCGCAGTCGCAACAGCGTTATGCCAGAGTCCTCGAGCTCGGTACAGAACGCGGCGTGCTGCCGCTGAGCACGTGCCACGTCGATTCGAGCGTGGTTCGGATTGTTGGAAATCGCGTCTCGGAACGCGGCGCCCGGCGGCCTCACTATGACCAGCATTCACGGAGCTCCTTGTGCTGGGCGTGGCGTCGGAAGGTGCGCCGTGTCGCTCGCCGGGAGTAATCGTAGACAGCCGGCGTGAAACGGACCGGCTTTGGCGAGTACATACCCCACCAACTATGCGTGGCGGGTTCTGACGCCGGCAAGGCCCGGCGAAGCTCGCAGGCGGCGAGGTACCTACAGTCGTGAAGTTCGTCGCCGGGTAAGCCGCCGGTGATGTGCCTCGGTCAGCATTCGGCGTCAGCTTGACAGAGGATATCCTGGGGATATCCTGACCGTATGACCAAGGTCTTGATCACCGTGCCGGACGAACTACTGCAACAGATCGACCGAGAGGCCAGGGCGCGCCGCCTGACGCGGAGCCGCTTCATTGAGGAGGCAGCCCGCCGCGAACTCGGCTCGCCCGGTTCCGACGTCATCCGGGCGGCTCTCGATCGGTCGCGCCAGGCGCTGGCCGGGGTAGGGCAGTTCGACTCCTCGGATCTCATTCGGCGCGACAGAGAGGCTCGCGATGCCGCCAATCGTTGAAGTGATTTGCGACGCTAGCGTTGTACTCAAGTGGTTCCACGCCGAAGGCGAGGAGGAAGTAGGGGACTCACGGACGCTGCTGGATCTCCAGACTGCCGGTGCGATTACGCTCTCGGTTCTGGACCTGACCGCGTATGAGGTTGGCAACGCCCTTGTCCGAGGGATCGGCGCGCCGGCCGCGGCCGCGCAGACCGCGCTGGAAGCGCTCGCTTTGATCTGCCGTCGACTGACCCTGACGACGGCAGATTTTGTCGATGCCCTCGCCCTGGCGGAGCGCCACGGCCTGACCGTCTACGACGCCGCGTACGCCGCCGTGGCGCAGAACCGCGGCGCCCGACTCGTCACTCTGGACCGGCTGCTTCTGAACGCTGGCTTGGGGCTACGGCCATCGCAGTTCGTCTAGAGAGCGCGTCACAAGACGGGTCGGGTAACTGCCTACGGACGGACTACCTGCGTGCCTCACGCGAGCCGCGCTGCCACCAGTTCACCAGCAGCTCGCGGGCGGCAGACAGCGTGGCATGACGTTGAGTGCGCCCGCGCTTCGGACGATCAGGCTGCGGCGTGGCGGCGCGGGCGACGGTCGCGGTCTCCGCAGTGGCGACTGCCATCGCGATCAAACCGTCTATCTCATCCCAGCTACGTGGCTTGCTCTTGGCACTGCGCCACTGCGTCTCCGCATCGGCCGAAGGCGCGAGGGTTCCGTCAAACAGCGCCTCGAACTGGGTTCCATCGATCCGCTCATGCTCATAGAGGTAGGCGGCAACACGCGTCAGTCGCCGCATCTCGGCAAGGAGCGTGTCTCGGGCTTCGGTGTAAGCCTGATCGAGAATCGCGTTTATCGTCCGGTCCACGGCCGCGCGGAGACCGACCGAAAGGGAGGTGTCATCGCCGACGACTCGGAAGCTGAGGTTGCCCCGACCGGAAGCGCCGAGAGTCGTGGAGTCGGGATCGTGGCCCATGCCCCATTGGGTAACCATGCTTGTGGCGATGTCGGTCGCCTTTTCGAGGTCGTTCGAGGCGCCGCCGGTCACGTCTTCAAAGAGGATGGCTTCGGCCGCGCGACCGCCCATGAGGGCAACCAGCCTTGCGCGCAGGTCCGATTCGGACGGCAGATAGTCGTCTTCCGACGAAGAAACGGTGACCCCCAGGGCGTCGCCGTGGGTGAAGAGGCTGATTTCCTCGACCCTCCGGCGATCGCCGAAGAGCCGGCCGCAGATGGCATGGCCGGCCTCGTGCGCGGCGATGATGCTGCGCTCGCGCTCGTCCATGGAGCGCTTGCGAGACGTGCCAAGGATCGACTTGAGCCAGCCGTCGTGGACGTCGACAGGCGTTATCTTCTCGTGACTTCGACGGGCGGCGTAGATCGCGGATTCGTTCAGAAGATCGGCGAGTTGGGCACCGCTCATTCCCGCGGTTCGACGCGCGAGCGCTTCCATGTCGACCGCATCGTCGAGAGGCTTTCCGACTGCGTGGATGCCCAGGATCGCGCGGCGACCGTCGATGTCGGGGAGCGGCACGTTCACCTTACGGGTAAACCGTCCCGGGCGAAGGACCGCGTGGTCGAGTGTGTCCATGCGGTTAGTCGCGGCAATCACGACGATCGAGTCGGATGACGAGAAGCCGTCCATCTCCGCAAGCAGCTGATTGAGCGCCTGCTCACGTTCGTCGTTGGAGTTGTTGCCGCCCCGGGTCTTAGCAAGAGCATCGATTTCGTCGACGAAGATGATGGCCTTGCCGAACTTGCGAGCGACGGCGAAGAGGTTGCGTACGCGCTTGGCGCCGACGCCGACGTACATCTCGACGAAGCCCGAGCCCGACATGGACACGAAGGCGACTCCGGCCTCGGTCGCGGTTGCGCGGGCAAGCATTGTCTTGCCGGTCCCGGGAGGTCCGTACAGCAGCAAGCCGCGCGGGATGGTGGCGCCCAGTGCGCGGAACCGGTCCGGGAACTTCAGGAACTCCACGACCTCCGTCAGCTCAAGCTTGGCTTCATCGCAACCGGCGACATCGGCGAACCGCACCGGGCGGGCAACCGATCCGGTGTCGCCGTCCAGGCCGTGGAGATCGGCCGGCAGGATGACCTCGTAATTGCCCGAGATTTTGCTATTGCCCATGCCGTTCCTGCGGAGGAGCACCAGGGCAACCACAAGCACGACGAGCAGCATGCCGAGCTGGAAGATGCCGCCCAGGGGATCGGAGGATTGCGTGCTGGATCCGGCCACGCCGTTGGTCGGAGGCAACTGAGCCACGGAGTCCGTGGCTATGAGGCGTCCGAAGCCGAGGCTCCGCAGGGCAACCAGCGCATCGCTGGGGGAGACGGCAAGGGTTACGCGGACCCATTGACCGCCGGTCGTCCGGGCCGCGAGAACGTCAGTCGACGCATTCGACGACGTTCCGGTGCCGCCCACGGGGGCACCGGTGGCCCCGGATACCAGCGAGATCGTCGAAACCTCGCCCGCGTCGATGTGACGCTCCAGGTCCAGGAGCGTCCAATCCGCGCTGAACGTGTATGTGGCGGCCACCGGAGCGGAAGCTGGGGCGTTGAAGGCGCCACTAAGAGCGGCGAGCGAGAAGCCGCCGGCGATCACTACGGTGATGATCGCGAAGCCAATGGTGAGCGCCATGTGGCGCCGAGCCAAAGCCCGAATACGTCTGCCGAACCTGCGCATCGCGCTCTCCTGTGACCTCTCACTGCGGCCCTTCGCGTCGGGGGCCGGGAAGGTCCACAAGGTGGCGCGACTAAATCGCTCTCAGGTCACGCACGACCGTCAAGCTGCGAGAAATGGGATGAGTGACACTCACGGTACTCCGATATGCCGGCCGCGTCCCCGGTACCTAAGGCCGGGATCTCGGAAGTCGGGGCGCCGTAGCCGTTGACGCCGGCGGTCCGGCGATCGGTAGCCCGAGAGGTGGTCAGACCAGGTCCCAGTCGATCGGCGGCAGACCGCGGCTTGTTAGCTCGGAATTGGCCCGGCGGAACGGAGCGCTGCCGGTGAAGCCCTTCGCCGATAGTGGCGATGGATGGGCCGACTTGACCACAATGTGGCGGCTTCGATCGATCTTCTGGCCGGCGGCCTTGGCGTTCTCACCCCAAAGCAGGAACACCAACGGGGCTGGCCGCTCGGCCAGCATGGCCACGATCGCGGCGGTGAACGCCTTCCACTGGCGCCGGTGACTGTTCGGCCGCCCCTCGCGGACGGTCAGGGCGGTGTTCAGTAACAGCACCCCGTTCCGCGTCCACGGCTCAAGTGTGGCGTCGGCAGGGACCGGATGACCGAGGTCGGCCTCGAGTTCCTTGACGATGTTGATGAGGGACCTGGGCCGCTCGACTCCGGCGCGCACCGAGAAAGCCAGGCCACTCGCCTGGCCCGGTCGGTAGTACGGGTCCTGGCCCAGGATCACCGCGCGGACCTCGTCGGGCGGTGTCAGGCGTAGAGCCGCGAACACATCGTCGTCAGGGGGAAATACCTGCTCGCCGTCGAGTTTGGCCTGGGCCCTCTCGACGAAGACGAATTCGTCAAGCTTCCTGATGTCGGCGTCTGACAGCCGGGAACCAAGGGCGGAGCGCCAGTCGGCGGGAAGGGTCTGCATCATGCCTGCGAGTGTACGCGAGGCGGCGCGGCGCCGAAGCTACACCGGCACGTACCTCAGATAGATGGCCCCCGACGCGAACCGGCGCGTCTCGGTGAGCCGCAGGTCGACCGGTGTGTCGAGCCCGGGGAAGAACGGCAGCCCCGCACCGAGGACGACCGGGTGGACGACGAGGCGGTATTCGTCGATCAGGCCGCGCCTGATGAATTCGGCGGCGAGCGTCGGCCCGGCCACGCTCAACTCGCCGGGGAATTCTGCCCGCAGCCGCGCCAGCACGTCGCCCACGTCGCCGCTCACGAGCCGGCTGTTGCCTTCGACGCGGGCGAGGCTTGTCGAGAAGACAATCTTCGGCGTGGCGTTCCAGACCCGGGCGTAGTCGATCGTGTAGTCGGTCGCGGTCGGATCGGACTCTGCGGTCGGCCAGTAAGCGTTCATGACCTCATACAGTCGCCGCCCGTAAAGGAACGCATCCGTCTCGCGGGAGCGGTCGCTGAACCAGCGGTGTACCTCTTCGATGACGGGCATCCAGTCGAGGGAGTGGTCGAGAGTCTCGACATAGCCGTCGAGCGAGACGTTCATCAAGTAGACCAGCTTGCCCATCGTCGCCTCCGATGCGGTGCGTGCCGTTCCCCATATCTTGACGAACCTGGCGCGCGGCTCATCGCTGGCTGGCCGGCGTTGCGGCCAACGCGAGACCTGCCCGGGATTTCGACGGACGCTAAGCCGGCACCGTCTCCGTCCCATAGAGGACGAAGATCGGGTCTCGAGTAACGACGATGGCACGCAGGCGTCCTGCCTGGGCGACCATCATGCGGTCGAACGGGTCGCGATGGATCGCCTCGAGTCCACCGGCGCGCTCAGCGTCGGCCGCCGTGACGGGTGCCTCTATAAAGCCCGATCGCTCCAGCGCCGCAGCCAGGCCGTCCGGCGCATCCAGCTTCCCGATCGCCCTCTTGATTGCGATCTCCCACACGGTCGCGGCGCTGACGATGACCTCGTTGGTGGGATCGGCGATGAGGTCGCGCGCATCGCGGCTTAGCGCAGGATCATCGGCCAGCCACCAAAGCAAGGCGTGTGCGTCGAGCAGAAGCCTCATGCCTCGAACGCGTCCAGCAAGGCATCATCGGTTTCGTCGAAATCTGGGGCCAAGTGGACGAGTCCACGCCACAGGCCCGGCTCCCGCGACTGTGTGCGGGGGCGCAACGGCACCAGGCGCGCGACGGGATGCCCGTCTCGCGCGATCACGATCTCCTCGCCGGCCTCGACGCGATCGACAAGCCGCGAGAAGTGCGTCTTCGCCTCATGCATGTTGATTGGTTCGGCCATCTGGGTGGCGGTCTCCATTATTGGTTAGTCCACCTTAGTCCGGGCATCTGCGTGAGTCAATTTCCACAGCCCTGGAGACTACCCACTGCCGCTCAACGGCCGCCTACTTGACGCTCATTACCGCCCGCGCCGGTTGGCGCCAGGACCGCGCAATGCGATTGACGGAAGAGCCTGCGGCCGGCCTGGTCGGTTTCGAGATCGACGCACCCCTGCCCGTCGACTGGCCAATCGTCGCCGACCTCGTCGAGCGCTATGCAGATTTCTCGCTCGGAACGGTTGACGCATCGATCGCCGTCCTGGCCGACCGGCTCGGCACAGATTTGGTCGTCACGCTCGATCGCCGGCATTTCCGGGCGATCCGGTCTCCCGGCGGGCGCTCATTCCGCCTCATGCCCGAACCTCCGGCCGTGCACGAAGCGCCTTTGCATACGGAGCGGCGACCGCTTGAAGGAGGACGAGCGCAGCCGACGAGAAACGGTGGACGTGGCGGGTCAATCCTGAGACGTCGTTTCAGCGCCGCGGTCGGGCGAGCGCAGGTACTCGGCGAGCAGACCGAGTCCGGAGCGGGCGAGGTACTCAAGCGTGATGCCGCTCGAAACCGGGCCGATGGATCCATCCGCGCCGAGCCAATCGAGGGCGAGCATCCGAGGCAACCGGCCCGAATCAATGGCGGCTATCACAGCCGGCCACGCCTCGTGCGTGGACAAGAACCGGCCAAGGATCTTGTTCGATGGGATCAGCCGCAGTGAATACCCAACGGCGCCGTAGATGACGATGCCGAACCCGTCGCTGCTGGGGTTCGCATGCCGGCCGGCTTCGCTACCGGCCCTGGCCCGCTTAGCCGGGGCTGAGAGGGCGCTGGAGCTCGTATGCATTTCGTTCGCGCTTCGTGGCGCGCAGTGCGGAAATGATGCGTGGCCTGTCGCCACCGTCGGAGGTTACCACGGCCAGGAAACGGCCCCGCAGGTCGCGGCCGATCGTGACGAACCTGGGCTCTTCGACCGAATGGGCCTCGTCAAACCACTCGACCTTGAAAGGGTCCCGGAGCGCCACGATTGCTTCGTCGAAGCTGACGCCGTGTTGCCTGACACTCTCGGCCTCCTTGGCTCGGTCACGACCGTACTCGATCACACCCCGGACACTACCGATCGCCGGTCACCCGCCACTCACTTCGGGATTTCGCGCCCGACGACCTGCGAGTTCGTGTCAGTCGGCGGATCCATTAGGACTTCGCAGACGGACGGGAGTATTACGAACTCGACGGTTGCCCAATCCGATTGCCGCATGCTGCCTCCGAGCAGCCTTCGCGCGAGATGCTCAGCTGGCACGCTGAGGCGGTCTTCCGGTCGTAGGCCGCCGTGTAAGAAGGGGAGTCGAGATGAGTAAGAGCACACCACGAGGCCGAAAGCCAACAGCCGTTGGACATGCCACTGCGCATGCCGTCGCAGCAATAGGCATGACTCAAACGCTTGCCTACCCACCGGCCTTCACGCTGCTGCCGGTCGCTGCGGGACGAACCAACGTGGGGGGAACTGGACGTCCTCTCGGCAAAGGTGCGCGCTCTTCGTAATGAGTTCGTGTACTTCGATGAACGGATTCGGTGACGGCGCATTTCGCGACAATCGCCGAAGGTCCCGTCGAACTTCGTCTACGGACGCCCGACGAAGCAACGCTCCCTCTCCAGGGTTGACAGCAGAGTCCGGTAATCAGTTGGTGACTGTGCGAGTGACTAATCGCTGAACGGACATAACCTCTCTTATCGGCAGTGCCATGGGGCATTTCACGCCGTTCTGCAAGAGGTGGTTCAACCCCACTCGATCTAGGCGCGCGTAGCCTTGGGGTCGGCTACTGCGTCAGCCAACGGCTCGGGGCTAGGCGCTCAGCGTGCGATGGCGGCGGCGGAACAGCGTGGCCAGGCGAACCTGCATGACCATCACGAAGGCCTCGAGGAAGATGTTCATGCTCATCTTCGACTTTCCGAGACGGCGTTCCTCGAACGTAATCGGAACCTCGACTATTCGCGCACCTGCCAGCCGGGCGCGGAAGGTCGTCTCGACCTGGAATCCGTAGCCTCCGGCGTGCATGCCGTCGAGATCGAGGTCTCGAAGAACTTGCGCGTTCCATGCCTTGAAGCCGCCCGTCAGATCGCGATACGGCATGAGCAACACCGTGCCCGCGAAGAGGCTGCCGCACCTGCTGACGACTCGACGCAGCAGGCTCCATCGAGGTATCTGCCCGCCTCTGGTGTACCTGGAACCAATGACAAGGTCGGCCGTGCCGTCGCGCAGTGGCTGCAGGACCGCCGGCAGGTACCGGACGGGGTGGCTGAAGTCCGCGTCCATCTGAACCACGATGTCCGCATTGCGGCCCAGGAGGTCTTTGAACGCGGCGACGTATGCCCGTCCGAGTCCCTGTTTGGCCCGGCGATGCATCACGGCAATGGAAGGGTTCTTTGCCGCCAGCGCATCCGCGGCCTCGCCAGTGCCGTCCGGCGAGCCGTCATCGACGATCAGGACGTGGGCGTCCGGTATAGCGCCCAACACGGCTTCCGTCATAGGGCCCACGTTCTCAAGCTCGTTGTACGTGGGAATGATGATCCACAGAGATGGTGTCGCGGGCGGCATCGGCGTCCTTGCTGAATTGATAGGGTGTCGCCGGAGGATAAACCCTCGCTCCCCTACCCGCACGGTGCTTCCGGACACAAAGAAACGCCCAGAGGAACCGTTCGATNNCGGCCACTGCCGGACCTGCCACCGAGCCCTCTACATTCCGGTTTCCGCGGTGTACGTTCTACGTCCGGCCTCCGAACCGTTGCGGGTCCGAAAACTTTCGTGCAGATCGTTGGCACCGTTTCCGCCAAAACCGCTGGCCTGGTGTCGATCTCGCTGGCCCCTCCGGGCAAGAGAGAATGTATGCGCCACGGCATCGAAGAGGAAGGGGCTTATCCACCAGTTTGGCGACGGTCAGAGCCAGTTTTGGCACTTGTCCACTCCCCGCCAACATGCCTCAACCTCTCGACTGCGCTGCTGCTTTTGTATGAGAACGCCCGTGCGATATGCGTGGACAGGCGCCTTCCAAGCAATCAGTCGCGTTCTGGCGCCTGAGCTGCAGACTCGACCAGCGAATCGCGCCATCTAGCGGCGACCGCCTCGAGCTCCCCCGCCAGGGCGGGCGTTACGCGTCCGGTTACGCGGACGTCGGTCGGACGGTATTCGAGTTCGATCGTGCCCCTTTCGCGGACCCGAGCGAGCAACTCCCCGGCGCTGTACGGCACCGCGGCGTCGATGTCGACCCACAGCGACGCCAGCAGGGCGGAAAGCTCAGCCTTGAGCGTCTCCAGGCCGTAGCCGGTCCGCGCGGAGATGAGGACCTGGCCGGTGATCGCCGGAGCGGGCGTGTCGGCATCCAGAGCCGCAGCCTCGATGAGGTCCGCCTTGTTGAAGGCGATGAAGCGTGGCTTGTCGCCGGCGCCCAACTCCTCCAGAACGGTCTGGACGGTGGCTCGGTGTTCCGCGAAGTGGCGGTCAGAGGCGTCGACGATCTCCACGAGAACGTCGGCCCGTGTCACTTCCTCGAGAGTCGCTCGGAACGAGTCGACGAGCTGGTGCGGTAGCTTGTGAATGAAGCCCACCGTATCGGTGATGATCGCGGTCTGGCCGTCGCCGAGCTTCACCTGACGCGACGTGGGATCGAGCGTGGCGAAGAGGCGGTCCTCGGCCTTGGTCACGACCTGGCCGACCAGGGCGTTGAGCAGGGTCGACTTGCCGGCATTGGTGTAGCCGACGATAGCGACGGTGGGAAACAGGCGGCGGTCGCGAGCGCGGGTGGCGGTGCGTCGTTGCTCGGCGACCTGATCCACTCGCTCTTTGAACTTCTTGATGCGCTCACGCACGAGGCGACGGTCGGTTTCGAGTTGCGACTCCCCGGGGCCCCGAGTACCGATGCCGCCGCCCGTCCTCGAGAGGTGGGTCCACATTCGCGTCAGGCGGGGCAGCTGATATTCAAGCTGGGCAAGTTCGACCTGTAATCGGCCCTCGTGCGTCTGGGCATGCTGGGCGAAGATGTCCAGGATGAGTCTCGAGCGGTCGATGACCTTGGTCTTGACGGCCTCCTCGAGGGCGCGCTGTTGTGCCGGTGAGAGCTCGTCGTCGGCGATCAGGATCGTGTAGCCGGTCTCGGACTTGGCCGCGACGAGTTCATCTACCTTGCCCTTGCCGACGTAGAAGTTGGGGTCGACATGGCGGCGGTTCTGCCACTCCGCGCCGACTACCTCGGCCCCGGCCGTATCGGCCAGACTCGCGAGTTCGGCGATCGACTCTTCAGCCGTCCATCCGGGATCTTCGCCGGTGTCGACGGCAACGAGAAATGCGCGCTCCGCCGGCGCCGCGAGATCGATCATGTCCTTCGTCATCCTCGGCAGCATAGCCGACGAGGACGGCATTCACCGAGTGGACGTCAGCGAGTCGGATCGATGATGACCCACTTGCCGTACCACTCGTTATAGGCAATCTGTCCGTCCACCGGGTCAGTGTAGGGGGAGTCTGTTTCAAGGTAGGGCAGGAACCTGACCCACGTGCCGCCGTTCTCCCAGTCGTCGAGCGTGAGCCAGGTGTCTCTGTGGGCGTTCGATTGGAATGGGTCGGTGAAGTCGACGCCTACGATCGTGAAATTCAAAGACCCCGTGCTTGGGTCGTCGCCGTAGGTCTCGTAGCCTGTGAGGTACATCGCATGGGCACCCGCGAGCGACAGAATGCCGACCGGCTTGTGATACCTGGCCAGAGCCGACACCGCCGCCTTAGTCGCGTCGTCGAAGGTGTCGAATGCGGAGTCTCGATACACACCGGCGTTGATGCTCCCCCAGCCGTCGTAGTTCAAAGCGTTTCGCCAGCCGTGCGGATCCGTGCCCGGCGATGACGTGAGCATCGTCATGTTGGCGCGTTCGTAGGCGAGAATCGACTCCTGGGTCGTGTATGAAGTCGTGGGCTGCCACGTCAGGGTGGCGTCCGTGCTCGCATATGAGATCGCGTTCAGCATCGACATGGTGGCGGCAGCAGTGCAGGCTGTGTAGTCGGGATCCTGCCATCGATCGGCCCTGGGATCGGATAGATCGGACGTATACACCGCGGGCGGAATCGTCGGCGGCACGAAATAGCCGGTGATGGACAGGATGACGTTGGTCGTGTTGCCCGACGCTGCCATGTATGTAATCGCCAGAGTTCCACCGTCGCCCAGGGCAACGGTGATTCCATTCGCCGTGTTGTCGCCACGCACGAAGTTGAGCGCCGAAGTGGAGGGTTTGGCAATCGGGTCCGGCCCGGCGAACAGAGCCCAGTTGTTGGACTGGGTGATCGCGGTGATGACGCCCGTGACGCCTGTTGCGTTCGCAGGAATACCGCCCCGGCCGATTATCTGGACGATTCGCGGCGTGTTGGCGGCGAGCTTGCCGGAGAGTCCGTCTCCAACACGCGTGTCGACGGCGCGGATGGGTGCTATCGGCACGTAAGAGGCCCCAGTTTGATCGGCGGTGTAATAGCCCGTCACGTCGAAGACCAGATCCGTGGTGTTGTGCCCATTGGACAGGAACGTGGCGCTAAGGGTGCCCTTGGAGCTCAATGCCACCGTGAGACTGTTGGCGCGGATCTGCTTCTTGGCGAAGTTGATCGTCGACCCGCATGGCTTTGCGATTGGGCTGGGCCCGATATAGACGGCCCACGAATTGGTGGAATTGACGACCGTAAGGTTGCCGGTAACGGCCGTGGCACCGGCCGGGACGCCGCCGCGGCCGGTCACCTGGAAAGTGCGCGGCACGCTCGCTGTGAGTTTTCCGGAGAGCCCGTTCCGACTGCGAGTGTCGAGCAGTCGAGCGGGAGTCAGGGGGTGATACGTGTCGCCGCTCTGATCCGGTGTGAAGTAGCCCGTCACGTCCAGAACGAGATCGGTGGTGCCTGACGTGGCCATGTAGGTGGCGCTCAACGTGCCGGCGGCACTCAATGCCACAGTTACGCCGAAGGCCGTGACATCGTTTCGGTTGAAGTTGATGGTGAACGTGGCCGGATATGGCTCGGCGGTCGGCCCCAGATAGACCGACGCTGCCGATCCGGCGTTGACGCTCGTGGCGTTGGCCGTAATCGCGGTCGCGCCGGAAGGGATGCTGCCGCGACCTGTTACCTGGAAGGCTCTCGGTGTCGCGGCGACGAGCTTGCCGGAGAGTCCGTTGCCACAGCGCGTATCCAGAAGGCGGACCGGGGCCACTGGGTGGTAGGTATCGCCGTCGACCGGAGTGACCGCAGCGGTTGGGTCCGACGCCGGCCCGGTACCGACGCCGTTCGTGGCGGTGACCACGAATGTGTACGGCTGGCCGTTGGTAAGGTCGGGAACGTTGCAGCTCACATCATCGGGGCCGGTGGTGCAGGACTTGCCATCCGGACTGCTCGTTACTGTGTATGCCTGTATCGCGGAACGGTTGGCCGCGGCGGCAGCCCACGCGACGCTCGCCGATCCGATCCCCGCTAGGGCCTTGACGTTCTGAGGCTTGCCCGGAACGGCGGGCGCCACCGGCTGCACGGCATTGGAGGGGTCGGACTCCGGTCCAGAGCCCTGGGCGTTGGTGGCGTGGACCGTGAATGTGTACTCCGTCCCGTTCGTCAGTCCGGTAACGGTGCAGGATGTGTCGCCGCTATCGTCGAGTGGACAGCCGACGGCGCCAAGTCCATGTTCCGTCTCGGTGACCGTGTAGCCCGTGATGGCGCTGCCGCCGGTCGCGGGAGCCGTCCAGGTGAGACCGACTTGCTTGTCGCCGCCTGTGGCCACGAGATTGGTCGGTTTGGCGGGCGCGGTCGGGGCGGCAAACGCGGACGTGCCATTCGGCGTTCCGAGGCCCGTCGGGCCGTCGTAGCCGGCAACACCGTTGCACAGATACGCAATCGTGCAATCGTTCCACTTGACGTCGTTGTTACCGCTCGTGATGTCGTTCAGAGCCGCCGGGCTCGAATACAGGTAGCTGGCTGGATATGTGTTGGCCTTCGGTGAACCTGCGAGAGCAAAGACGGAGGCGATGAGCGGGGAGGCGACGCTAGTGCCGCCGAATCGGTACCAGGCGCCACAGACGTAGACGGCCACGCCGGTATTGGGATCCGCGACGGCGGACACGTCTGCCTGGGATCTATTGGTACAGCCGCTGTCCAGCTGCCATGAGGGCTTCGATTCATACCTGGAACAGCCGCTCCCCGCATCGGACCAGGCCGATTCGGTCCAGCCACGCGAACTGCTATTACGCGCGAGGGTCGTCCCGCCGACGGTAACCACGTAGGGCGATGCGGCCGGATAAGCGGGCGCCTGTTGGGTCCCTGCACATTCGTAGCCGCAATCACCCGTGGAGACCGTTATCGCTACGCCGGGATGGTTGTAGTACTTGTCGTATGACGTTTCGCCGCTGAACTCCTGACCGCCGTAGCTGTTCGAGACGGCGATCGCGCCAAGCGAGACCGCCGTGTTCACAGATGCCGCGAGGTTGTTGAGGCCGGCGTCATTGGCTTCCACGAGGAGGATCTTGCAGTTCGGGCAAATGGCCGAAACCATGTCGAGGTCGAGTGCGATCTCGCCGCCCCAGCCCGAGTCGGCCGTGGGGTACGAGCCCTGCACGCCGCTCTGATTGACCTTCTGGAAGCAGCCGTTGGCGGTAGTGCAGGCCGGGAGCTTGTAGTAGGACCGATATGCGGCCAGGTCCGATTCAACCGATGGCAGATCGTAGGCATCGACGACGGCCACGGTTAGGCCCTGGCCGGCCGCTCCACCGGGCAGGTTGTAGGCGCTGCGCAGATCCGCCGGTCCAAAGCCGGATGGCGTGCTGGACGCGGGCTGGACCACCGAACCGTCCGCCGCCACGGGCGTGTCTACGAGCGCGTAACACTGGACTTCACCGGGTCCGGGGGTCGGACAGGCGGCTCGCACGTCATAACCGACCACGGCCGAGTCGTCGGCCAGGGCCGGCGAAGCTCCAGCGAACGGCGCTGCAAGTAGGACCAAGGCGATGGCGGCGGTAGCGCGCCGCAAGGCACTTGCGCTCGCGAACAACCCGAAACCCATGTCGTTTGACCTTCAGGACATGCCGAACCAACACATGGCGTCGGTTGGGACGGGGGCCGATCGCTGCGAGACGAACGTACGCCCGCGGCTGGGGCAGCGACAACCCAACGGATGGCCCACGGACGGGCAGGACCAATGCGATAGGGCGCTTGGTAACTCTGCGGTATCAGCCCGCTGTTTCGAGGTACCTGGTGGCTGCATTGACGGCTTGAGCCACCGGTAAGGCCGCTCCCCCTTCGAGCCAGAGAATGTCCGGCTCACGGCGGAACCACGTTGCCTGACGGCGCGAAAACAGCAGGTTTCGGCGGGCGTCGACGACAACGGCCTCCGCGATCGACATCTCGCCACGGATGACTCCCAGCGCTTCCGCGTAACCGATGCCGGAGAAGCTGCGCGAAACCGGGTCGTAGCGATCGATGAGCGCACGCGTTTCGTCGACAAGACCGGCGTCGAATTGGGCCCGGGCTCGTTGGTCTATTCGAGCTTGGAGCGTTTGCACCGGAACGGCGAGACCCAACCACAGGACGTCCCGACCGTAGCCGCGCGGCTTCGGAAGCTCACCGTCACCGCTGATGCGGGCTATCTCAAGCGCCCTCACCACGCGTCTCGGGTTGTTGAGGTCGACGGACTCGGCGCGCCTCGGCGCCACGCGGCGCAGCTCGTCAACGAGCGCCGGCAGGCCGTCTGCCTCGAGGCGCGCGTCGATGTCGGCCCTGACGGCTTCGTCCCAGGGCAGCTCGTCCAGGGCGATGCCGCGGGCGACGGCCCTGAGGTAGAAGCCTGTGCCTCCGGCCAGAATTGCCACGCCGCCGCGGGCGGCGATCCCGGAGAGAGCCGTCTCGGCGTGGGCCGCGAAGTCCGAGACGCTGAAAGGCTCGTCCGGGTTTACGAGGTCCAGGCCGTGGTGAGCGACTAGGCCACGTTCCTGGGGCGTGACTTTGGCGGTGCCGATGTCCATGCCGCGGTAGACCTGGCGAGAGTCCGCCGAGATGATCTCGGCTGGGATTCCTCGACCGGCAAGCGCACCTGCCAGCGCGAGGGAGAGCGCCGTCTTCCCGCTGGCAGTGGGTCCGGCAATCACGATCAGGGGAGGGCGAACGACCGTCCTATCGGGCGGATATTGGGGCAGCGTCATTCAGGCAAGGACATCCGGCTCGCCAGTCGAATCCACGAGGCGGCCGCGCAACGCGAACGGTCCGGCGTGGTCGATGTGGATCCTGACTGAGTGGCCCACGAGAGTGGCATCGCCAGTGAAATGGACCAGTTTGTTGTGGCGCGTACGACCGGCCAGGGCAACGCTCCCCTCCCCCATCGCCGCGTCGCCGACTCTGTCGGATCGACCGTCGTCGAAGGCCTCCGCCTCGCTAAGGGGTGCCAGAGATCGGCGCGCAGGGGTGACCTGGTCGACGAGAACCTCCACGTCGTGGTCCAGCCAGGCGCGGTTCCTCTCCAGGCCTATCTTCTCCTGGCGGGAGAGCAATTCATTGAGGCGTCGGCGCTTGACTTCCGGCGCAACGTCGTCGGCGAGGCGCAGCGCCGGAGTCCCCGGCCGCGGAGAGTAGGAAGCGGTGAAGACGGTGTCGTAGCCGATCGAGTCGAGGCTGGCCATGGTGGCCTGGAACTGCTTCTCGGTCTCGCCGCAGAATCCGACGATGACGTCTGTCGACACCGCGATCCCCGGCACGGCCTCTCTAATGCGTGCCAGGCGCTCCTTGTAGTGCGCCACGGAGTACTGGCGGCCCATGCGCTGCAGCATCTCGTCGTCGCCCGACTGTATCGGCAGGTGCAGGTGTTCCACCACGGATTCGCAACTGGCCATGGCTTCGATCAGTCGATCCGACAGGTCCCACGGGTGGGAAGTGATGAATCGAAGTCGCGGAATCGCAGGCCGACCGTCTGAGTCGCGGATGCCGTCGATTGCGCGCAGGAGCTCCGCGAGATCCGGGCGCGAATGGAGGTCGAGTCGTCGCCCGGCGGAGCGTTCGGTCTCGATGTGGGCAAATCTTGTCTCGGCGGCAAGGTCATGGCCGTAACTGTTCACATTCTGGCCGAGCAGCGTGAGTTCCTTGTACCCGTCACTGGCGATCGACGCAGCCTCGGCGACGATGTCGTCGAAAGGGCGGCTTCGTTCGGGTCCGCGACTGAAGGGCACGATGCAATAGGTGCAGGTCTTGTCGCAGCCATACACGATGGGCAGCCAGGCGCTGATCGACGAGGACCGGGCGACGCGCCCCTCCGCGAGAGCGCTGACTCGGGCTCCGGCCAATCTGTCAGCCGCGCTGACCGGACGACCGCCGACTACCGTGGTCGCGGCGGTTGCAATAGTACGCAGGCCGATGGGAGCCTGAGCAGATACGAGGCCGAGCCGTCGACCAAGCTCGGGTTCCTCATCGGGTCGCAAGAACATGTCCACGGCCTTGAAGCGGCGCGCCAGGCCGTCGCGTTCCGATTCGCGAACCCCGCAGCCGGTCAACACGACGCGCATACCGGGTCTGGCCCGCTTCAACTCAGCGAGGACTCCCTGGCGGCCGATCACCTTGGCTTCGGCGTGCTCGCGGACGGCGCAAGTGTTGATGACCACGAGATCAGCCGTGTCCATGGAGGACGCCCTGGCGCAACCGGCGGCAAGGAGTTGCCCGGCCATCTCCTCCGAATCGCTCTGATTCATCTGACAGCCAAGCGTCCACATGAAGAAGCTCGGCATACCGTGGCCTTCAGGCCGGAACTCGGCAAACGACGGATCCGTGCCCGGCGCCTGCATCAGCGTGGGCCGCGGGAGAGCGGTGAGGTTCGCGGCGAGTTCGTCAATTGTGCGGTTGGTCATGGTGCACCCACCCCGGGTTGGATTCACATGGATGGTACGGCTGCGGCGCGGCCGAGGAAACTGAATAGCTCGATGGCGTCGTCGTCCGGCACGAAGAGCGATCGGTGGGCCTCCGCATAGGTTTCACCATCGCCGTGGTAATCGCTGCCGCCGGTCGGGACAAGCTTCAATTCTCGTGCCAGGTCGGCCATACGGGCGACCGTCGGAGCGTCGAAGTGGCGGTAATGGACCTCGAGTCCGCCCAGGCCTGCCGCGACCAGCTCGGCCACTACATCTCGACGATCGGGCGCATCGGCGAAGTGGGCCAGGACCGGTAGGCCGCCGGCCGCGCGAACAGCTCCGATGGCGTCCTGCGGTCCAACGCCCTGCCGCGGGATGTAGGCGGCCTTGCCACGAGCGAGAATTCCTTGCATGGTCGCATCCACCGACGGCGCGTGGCCGGCCTGGACGAGAAGCCGGGCGACCTGAGGGCGTCCCAGGGACGACCCAGGGCCGGATCGAATAGCCCCGACATGGGCGTCAACGGGCATGCCGAGCGAGCGGAGACGTTCCACGATGAGCTGGAAGCGGGACGACCTTGCCTGCCGCTGCCGTTCCAGCATTGCCTCGAAGGCGTCGTCGCCCGGGTCAACTCCGAGTCCCAGGATATGAAGCTCCCCTTCCCAGAGGTCGGCGATATCCGGGGCGACGGTGTTGATCTCGACGGCGGGCACGAGTTCGAGCGGCAGGCTGGGAGCGTTAGCGCCACACAATTCGCGCACGCCCTCCAGAGTGTCGTGATCCGCAAGGGCCAGAACTCGGACGCCGACGGCTGCCGCGGCGGAGACCAGGTCTGCCGGCTCCAGAACGCCGTCGGAGCGGCGACTGTGCGTATGAAGGTCGACGCGCGAAGGATGCGGCGGCACGACCGCGGGCCCGTCCATCGGTTTCGCCGCCCGTGATGGGTAGCCGGAGCGCGGCGACCGACCCGCGGTCACGTCAGACCTCGACGTGGCGCTGAATTCGATTGACCGCGAGAGCCCGGCCGGTGGCGGGGTCGACGTCGATCAAGCATGCGTTGAATGCGACTGGGCCGTTGCCGACCTCGAATTTAGTCGGCAGGCCGTTCAGAAATCGCGGGATCACGGTCGCGGGATCGAACCCGATCACGCTGTGGACGGGCCCCACCATGCCCAGGTCCGACTGGTAGGCCGTGCCCTTGGGCATGATCCGTTCGTCGGCGGTCGGTACGTGGGTGTGAGTGCCGACGACGGCGCTCACCCGGCCGTCGAGGTATATGCCGAACGCATTCTTCTCGCTGGTGAGTTCGCAGTGAAAGTCGACAAGGCGGACGGGCGGGAGAGGTTCCGACCCTTGCTCTATTAGCCGGTCGAATTCGGTGAACGGATTCTCGATGGGGATCATGAACGTGCGGCCCTGGAAGTTCAGGACCGCAACTTCGGTGCCATCGGCCGCGTGGAAGATGCCCCAGCCTCGTCCCGGAACTCCGTCAGTGCCGTAATTGAGGGGCCGGAGTATCCGGTCTTCGTGTTCGAGCTGCTGGTACATCTCGCGCTTATCCCAGATGTGATTGCCCGAGGTGATCACATCGACCCCGGCCTTGAACATCGCCTCCGCTGTTGACGCGGTCAGGCCCATCCCGCCGGCCACGTTTTCGCCGTTAGCGGTTACGAAGTCGATGTCCAGCTCGTTGCGCAAGTCGGGCAGGATCGCCTCCAGGGCGAGGCGGCCGGGCTTGCCGATGAGGTCGCCGATCATAAGGACGCGGCACGCTGAGTTCTTCGGCCCGATCTGGTTGGAGCCCGTGGCAATCACCGGGGGCTACTTGGCGTATTCGACGGACCGCGTTTCGCGGATGACCGTCACCTTGATCTGACCGGGATACGTGAGGCTGGCCTCGATCTTCTTGACAACATCGCGAGCCAGACGAGAGGCGGACACGTCATCGATCTCATCGGGTTTGACAAGGACTCTTACCTCGCGACCGGCCTGCACCGCGAAGCTCTTATCCACTCCCTCAAAGCTCTCGGCGATGGCCTGCAGATCTTCGAGGCGGCGGACGTACGTCTCCATCGACTCGCCACGGGCACCCGGCCGTGAAGCGCTGATCGCATCCGCAACGAGAACGATCGGCGCCTCCTGGGATGCGAACTCGACCTCCTGGTGATGGGCCGCGATGCAGTTCACAACTTTGGGCGAGAGGTTGTGGCGTTGGGCGATAGCGGCCCCGATCTGGGCGTGCGGGCCTTCGGTCTCGTGGTCGATGGCCTTGCCCATGTCGTGAAGCAGGCCGCCTACCTTGGCTGCCTGCACGTCCACACCCAGTTCGGCGGCGATGATCGCGGCCAGGCGGCTCGTCTCAACCGAGTGGACAAGAACGTTCTGGCCGTAACTCGTGCGGTACTTCAACCGGCCCAGCAGCTTGACGATCTCTGAAGGAAGGGCGGGAATGCCGGCGTCGTAGATGGCCTGCTCACCGGCCTGGCGCATCACGGTGTCCACTTCGGCCCGTGCTTTCGCCACCACCTCTTCGATGCGTCCGGGGTGAATGCGACCGTCGGCCATCAGCTTCGTGAGCGCAATTCGGGCGATTTCCCGCCGAACTGGATCGAAGCCACTGATGACGACCGTCTCGGGCGTGTCGTCGATGATGAGATCGACGCCCGTGGCCTGCTCGAGGGCCCGGATGTTGCGACCCTCACGGCCGATGATGCGGCCCTTCATCTCGTCGTTCGGAAGATGCACGGCCGAGACGGTGTGTTCGGCAGTGTGATCGGCGGCGACGCGTTGCATGCTCGTGATGATGATCTCGCGGGCCCGTTCCTCGCCCTCTTCTCGGGCCTCGCGTTCGATCGACTTGGTCAGCCGGACGGCGTCTCGGTCGGCCTCGTCCTTCACAGCTTCGAGCAGCTGAGCCTTCGCCTGAGCGGCCGACATGCCGCTCACTCGCTCGAGCGCGGCGACATGCTCCATCTGGGCCCTGGCGAGTTCCTGGCGGCTGGTCTCGAACTCCCTCTCTCTATCCAGCAGCTTGCGGTCGCGCTGCTCCAGCATGTCGGCACGCATGTCAAGCTGCTCGTCGCGAGCCAGTAGTCGGCTCTCGAGCCCGGCGAGCTCGGAGCGCTTGGCCCGAGCCTCGTCTTCCGCCTCGCGCTGCAGTCGAAGCTTTTCGTCCTTGGCTGTGAGAATCAGCTCTTTCTGCTGAGTACGTGCCTCGGCGACGATGCGTCCGGCCTTCTCCTGCGCGCTCTGGATCGCCTGATTGGCAATCAGGCCGCGCGCGACGAAGCCCACAACCACACCCCCGAGCAGGGCGGCCACGGAAATGGCAGCCACAAGGGCGGTTTCCATATTCACTTCCCTCCCACCCGGTCGAATTGCGGACCGGAGGTTCACAAAGACATATAGGAGCAGCTCCGAACCCCGGCCGGACTCACTCCCAGAGCGAACCGGGTGAAGCCGCGTTGTCAATGATTCGGACTGACGTCACTACCCGGACATCGGTATGTGACGCCTTGTTCGTCTCGTTGCTTAGTCTACGGCCGACGGGCGATTCTGGTCGGGTGGGATCTGCACGCACCGGCCTCGTTCCGATTTTCCTAGGGCACATCTGGTGTGCGCCGCGACGAGCATTCCGCAGCGGTCAAAGGACGACGTCCCGGTCGTCCACGAGGGTGCTTCCGAGTTCAGGCGTCCTGGCTCGAAGTCGGGTCGTCATCGGAGCCGCTATCCGCGTCGGCGACGACCGAGTCGATGAACTTAGCGCTCACTTCTCGGCAGATGTCCGGGTCGAAGCCATTGCGGGCCAGCAACCCGTAGGCTTTTGCCCGTCGAGAACGCCAGTCGGGGGCCCGAAGCAGCGCCGACCGACTCTTCGTCAGGAGACGTTCGGCAGCGACCTGATCGGCCGAGCCGGCATACCGCCGATCTCCATCGCGAAGGACGTCCCGGTCGCTCTCGTGTGGGTTGTCTCGGTCAGCCAGTACCGTGGTTACCGTCTCGCGGTCGATGCCCTTCAACTCCAGTTCCCGGAGCAAGGCAACCCGGCCTCGCGGTCTGGACCTATCGCGCGACTCAACCCAGGCCTGGGCAAATGCGCGGTCGTCCAGAATGCCCAACTCGATCAGGCGTTCAAGGATGGCTTCGATCAAGGGAGAAGGAAACGCGGCGGCAGACAGATGCCGCCGCGTTTCCTCGACCGAGCGCGACCGAAGTTCCAGATAGCGCGCGGCGGCGGTCATCACCACGTCAGGATCAGACTCGCTGGCATGCGCTTCGAGGCGAGCCTGCCGCGCCGCTAACCGTTCTGAGCCACTTCGCCGCGGCATTACTGGCTACTCGGCTTCGGAGATGCCCTCTACCGGTAGTGACACTTCCGCCATCTTGCCGCGAATCTGCTTCTCCACCTCGGACGAGACATCCGGAGTGTTCTTGAGGAACTCCTTAGCTGCCTCGCGACCCTGACCAAGGCGTGTTTCGTTGAAGGTGAACCACGCCCCGGTCTTGGTGACGACATCCATCGCCACGCCCACGTCCAGAAGGCCACCTTCGCGCGAGATTCCTTCGCCGAACATGATGTCGAACTCGGCCACCCGGAAAGGCGGCGCAACCTTGTTCTTCACCACCTTGACGCGGACGCGGTTGCCGACCGAATCCGTACCGACCTTGATGGTCTCTATGCGGCGAATATCCAGTCGGACGGTGGCGTAGAACTTAAGCGCCCGACCACCCGGAGTCGTCTCAGGGCTGCCGAACATGACCCCGATCTTCTCGCGAAGCTGGTTCGTGAACACGAGAGCCGTGTTGGAGCGGTTCACCGAGCCGGCCAGCTTGCGCAGGGCTTGGCTCATGAGTCGCGCCTGGATGCCGACGAAGGAATCGCCCATCTCGCCTTCGATCTCGGCCTTGGGCACGAGCGCCGCAACCGAGTCAACCACGACGCAGTCCACGCCGCCGGACCTGATGAGCGTCTCCGTGATCTGGAGGGCATCTTCACCGGTGTCCGGCTGGCTCACCAGGAGCTCGTCCACGTTCACGCCGCAGGCCCGGGCGTATCCGGGATCCAAAGCGTGCTCCACGTCGATGAAGGCAACGACGCCGCCGCGCTTCTGTGCTTCGGCGAGTATGTGCTGGCACAACGTCGTCTTGCCTGACGACTCAGGACCGAAGATCTCGGACATGCGCCCGCGCGGGATGCCACCTACGCCCAGCGCCAAATCGAGAGCGATCGAACCGGTCGGAATGACGTCGACCGCCTGACGCTCCTTGGATCCGAGCTTCATGATGGAGCCGCGGCCGAACTGCTTCTCGATGGCGAGAATGGCTGCGTCTACGGCTTTGGTTCGTTCCGCGCCGGCGCGGGCATCCGCCTTGATCTCGGCGCCTCGTTCTGTCATCGCCACCTTGCTCCTCGCTCCTGTCCTGTACGGATTAGCGGAACGGGTCGCCCGGTGGCGTCGCTCCGCGCGTTAGCTCTCCGAGACGTCAGTCCTCGGCTTGCGCTTGGGTTTCCACACCTCGACGTTGGTGGGCGGCTCAAGCATCGGCTGGACCTTATTCTTGGTCCCGGCGTCCTTCGGCTTCTTCTTCTCTTGTTTGCCGGGACGGTCTCGACTTGCCATTTGGTTCGCCTCCGCGTGCTACAGACTAAGGACGTGCCGTTCACCGCGGCTGCACTTCCAATGCACTGGCCGGTGACAGGCGGGCACGTGCGCGAAGCTCCGGCAGGTGCGCACTGAACGTGCCGGAGCGCAGTTCGGAACGGATTGCGGCCATGAAGTCTAGGGTGAAGGTCAGGTTGTGACAAGTCGCGAGCCGGTATGCGAGCAGCTCCTCGGCCCGGAATAGATGCGCCAGATATGCCCGCGAAAAGTTGCGGCAAAGCGGGCACCGACAGCCCTCTTGCACCGGCCGCGGATCGTCCACGTAGCGGGCGTTCCGAAGGTTGAGCTTCCCGCCCGGCACCCATAACTGCCCATTGCGCGCGACCCGGGCGGGCAGAACGCAATCGAACATGTCGACGCCACGATGCACCGCCTCGAGCAGATCGGCGGGCGACCCGAGACCCATCAGGTATCTCGGCCGCGGGTCTGCCTCAAGGAGCGCTACGACCACGTCCAGCGTCTCTTCGCGCTGAGTCGGCGTTTCGTCGCCCGCCAGACCGCCGATGCATATCCCGTCGAACGGCAGGCCTGCGACGATCCGCGTGGACTCTGTCCGTAACTCCGGGTCCAAGCCGCCCTGGACGATCCCGAATATGGCCTGGTCGCCTCTGCTGTGGGCTTCAAGAGAACGCAACGCCCACCGATTGGAGCGGGCCGTTGCCTCGGCCAGGGCGTTGGGCAGAGTGGACGCCGGCGGAACGGGCTGGTCGAAAGCGACGGCTATATCCGCACCGAGCGACTCCTGAACCTGGATGGAAAGTTCAGGCGTGAAGTGGTGGTATGAACCGTCTAGATGACTCTGGAACGTAACGCCGTCTTCATCGATAGTCCGGAGCTCGCCCAGCGAAACGACCTGAAAGCCACCCGAGTCGGTGAGTATCGGCCGGTCCCAGGCCATGAACCGGTGCAGCCCACCGAGTGCCTCGATGCGCTTGTGGCCGGGTCGCAAATACAGGTGATATGTGTTGGACAGGATGATCGATGCGCCGGCCGCGCGGAGATCGTCTGGATCCAGGGCTTTGACGGTCGCGTTCGTTCCGACCGGCATGAATTGGGGTGTCTCGACCACTCCGTGTGGCAGCGTCAGCCGCCCGAGCCTGGCGCGCGTTGAACCGTCACTCGGAGCTGGGGTGAGTACTTCGAACTGAGCAGCTCGCGAGCCTGCGACACGGCTGTCGGGAATAGCGTCGGCCATCAGTTGGCCGTCTCTGACTGCGTCGCGCTCTCGTCTGTCGGAGAAGCTCCGCCCCAGAAGGCAGGCTGTTCCGACTCAGCCCGTCGCGGCGGCGGTACGTCGTAGCCAAGCTTCGTCAGGTGGGCTCGGGCGCCGTCGGTGGCAATGCGGCCCTGGGGAGTGCGGTCCAGGAAGCCAAGACGAAGAAGGAACGGTTCGTACACGTCCTCCACTGTTTCAGGCTCTTCAGCCAGAACCGCCGCCAGCGCCTGAACCCCAACCGGGCCGCTGCCGAACTTCTGGATGATGGCCGCGAGGAGCTTGCGGTCCGTGCCGTCCAGACCCTCCTCGTCTATCTCCAGCGCGGCCAGTGCCTTGTCCGCCGTATCGGCGTCCACGCGACCGTCGCCGTTGATCTGGGCGTAGTCCCTCACGCGGCGGAGCAGGCGGTTGACGACCCGGGGCGTACCGCGGCCCCGCCTCGCAATGGCGGTGGCTCCGTCCGGGCTCAAGTCCACTCCGAGAAGCCTCGCCGATCGTTCCGCGATCGATCGCAGGTCCGCCACGTCATAGAAATCCAGCCGGTACGTGGCCCCGAATCGGTCTCGTAGCGGGCTGGAAATACGTCCTGCTCGTGTGGTCGCGGCGATGATCGTGAAGGGCTTCAGGCTGAGCCGAAGGCTTCTGGCCGAGGGACCCTTGCCGATCATTACGTCCAGGGCGAAGTCTTCCATCGCCGGATAGAGGATTTCCTCCACTGCCCGGTTGAGGCGGTGGACCTCGTCGATGAAGAGCACATCCCGCTCATCGAGTGAGGTCAGTATTGCGGCCAGATCCCCTGCCCTCTCGATAGCCGGACCGCTTGCATAACGAATGTTGGCGCCCAGCTCTCTGGCGATGATCGTCGCGAGCGTGGTCTTGCCCAACCCAGGTGGCCCGTGCAGAAGCACGTGGTCCGCAGCATCCCCTCGCTGACGAGCGGCCGCCAGCAGAATCGACAGGTTGCTCTTGAGCTCGCGCTGGCCGATGTATTCGTCGAGAGTGTGCGGCCGAAGCGATCGTTCGACGATGACCTCCGAGTCATCTTCGACACTCTCGTCGAGGATTCTCGCGATGTCGGTGACGGGTCCGTCGCTCATGGGCGGATCATACCAGACCGAACGGGCGTTCTACACCTACGGATTGTAGAACTCGGCCCCGTTGTCGCCGAACACATTGCCTCCCGCCATCAGCAGGCGATTGTCGGCCAGGAGCGTCGTGGTTTGCGAGACTCGTGGGGCGATCATCAGTGGACCCATCGTGAACTGACCCGTGGCCGGATCGTATAGCTCCGTCGTGTTGTCGCCGCCGCCCGCCACGAGCACGCGGCCGTCCGGCAGGAGCGTGGCGGTAAAGTCCGACCGGCCGATGTTCATGGACCCGGTGGGCGTCCAGTGGCCGGTGCTGGGATCGAACAGTTCCGCAGTAGCAAGGATGCCTGCATATGCGGAAGGGTTGATCCCGCCCATGACAAGGACCAGCCCGGACTGCAGCGTAACCGCGGCGAAGTGCGAGCGGCCGTAGTTCATCGAGCCCGTCTTCGTGAACCGACTGGTGTTCGGGTTGTAGATCTCGGCGCTGGACAGGACGACGGGATGCTTGCCGGAGTCCCCGTTGTCTCCACCCGCTACGAGCACCCGACCGTCCGGCAACAGCGCCGCTACCGGGTGTTCGCGCGCGGCGGCCATGCCCCGGGCCCGAACGAACTTACCTGACGACGGGTTGTAATACTCGGCTCGCGCCGTGTAGCCCACGCTGGATATTCCCCCGGCGATGAATACCCGGCCGTCCAGCAGCCCGACGGCGGCTTGGTATTTGACGTTGTCCTTCATCGTCGCCGTCTTGCCGAACTTGCCCGTCGTGGGGTTGTAGATCTCGGCTGCGTGCGTTCCCGTTCCGCCCACCATGAGAACCCGTCCGTCGGGCAGCAGTGTCGCCGTTTGATACGCCCGCGGCGACAGCATCGATCCGGTCGGAGTAAAGAGACCGGTGTAGGGACTGAATATCTCAGCCGAAGCAACGGCAGCCCCGCGTGATATACCGCCGGCTATCAGAACGCGGCCGTCATTCAGAAGCGTCGCCGTGGCGCCGATCCTGCTGGCGTTCATTTCTCCGGCTGTGGTGAATGAGCCCGGTCGGGGTGTCGCCACCGGAGTTGGCGTAACACTGGGCACAGGCGTCGGCGTGGCAGCAGGTGGAGTGTCTGTCGGTGCGGAACCCTGACATGCAGCCAGTGCAGCACTCACGAGAACACCGACAATCAAGCCCCGAACCACACCGGCGGACCGTCCATGCGTGCGATCCCAGCTACTCCTCATCCGCAAGCTAACCCCTTAGCAGGGTCCGCAGCGCCGCCTTGACTCGATCTTCGAGTCCCACGCCAACGGACGTGTCGGCCAGAGCGTCACGCGAGGCCTGACGTGCCTCGCTTGCCGAATAGCCCAACGCAAGCAGAGCCGCGACCACTTCAGACTCCCCCGCGACCGCACCCCCACCCCCGGCGCCCGCGGCGATGCCTGCCGACGCCACCTTTTCCTTGAGTTCCAGAACCAGCCTGGCCGCCAGCTTCTTGCCTACACCAGGCACGGCAGTAAGGATCGCCTGGTCATCTGAAAGGATCGCCAGTTGCAGATCGCCGACGGGACGCGATCCCACAATGGCCAGGGCGACTTTGGGGCCGACGCCCGTAACAGTCAGCAGCAGGCTGAAGAACCCCAGCTCCTCAGGATTGCGAAACCCGTAGAGCGCCTGCATATCCTCTCGCACCACGTGGTGAGTAAACACTCGGATCCGCTCTCCAGTTCCCACCGACGTGAGCAAAGAAGGAGCGGCGAACACTCGATAGCCGACGCCTCCGACCTCAACGATCAGGGCATCCATCAGAACTGCGGCCACGACGCCGTCCAGTGAGGCAATCAATTCATCGCCTCCGAACGCTAAGACGCCGTCTTGGAGCGACGGACCCCGCCAGTCTGGACGTCGCGCTCAACCACGAGCCGTTCGCGCTTCAACGCCTCGCGGACGGCCTTCTCGTAGGGTGTTATGCCGCTGGGAGCTGCCTCGATGGCCGACCTATCCAGGGCCCCGACCGGGATGCGGCTGACGGATCGTTCCCGGTTGGCGACACAGATGGCAATGGCGAGCGCATCTGCGGCGTCGTCGGGCTCTGGGATCTCGGGCAATCCGAGGACCGCCTGAACCATCCGCTGAACCTGCTCCTTGGATGCGGCGCCATGGCCGGCCGTCGCAACCTTGACTTCGTTGGGAGTGGCCTCGCGGATCTCGAGATCGTGCATCGCCGCGGCCAGGAGGATCACGCCGCGGGCCTGGCCGACGGCGAATGCCGTCTGGACATTCTTCGTAAAGAACAAGCGCTCCACGCCCACCATGGCCGGGGCATGGAGTTCGATGAGATCCGTCAACGCCAGGTAGATCGCCTCAAGTCGTTCGGGGAGCGACAGGGTCGCCGCCGTCCTGATCACGCCGTAGTCGACAGCCCGAAGGCGAGGGCCAGTTCTCTCAATGACGCCATAGCCCAGCATTGCCGTCCCGGGATCGATTCCCAGGATGATCATCCGCCGACCTCGGCCATGAGTTCCTCGGGGATCTCGAAGTTAGCCGTCACGCGCTGGACATCGTCCAGATCTTCGAGCGTTTCGACGAGGCGCAGCGCTTGCCGGGCCTGCGATGCGTCCAGCTCAACGGTGTTCTTGGCGATCATCGACACTTCGGCCGACTCGATCTTCACGCCGCTCGTCTCGAGCGATCGGCGGACGGCTTCCAATTCGTTGGGTTTCGTGTAGACCTCGACCTGATCCGCGGAGGTGTCGACATCGTCGGCGCCCGCGTCGATAGCGAGCAGCGACATTTCGTCGGGATCGCCGCCTGGGGCAAGCAGGATCACTCCCCGCTGCTCGAACTGCCAGGCAACGCTACCTGACACGGCCAGCGAGCCGCCGGCCTTCACGAGTACAGAGCGCACGTCCGCAGCGGTTCGATTCTTGTTGTCCGTCGCTGTCTCGACGATGATCGCGACTCCGCTCGGGCCGTAGCCCTCGTACGTGATCTCCTCGTACTGCGATCCTTCGCCGCCGCCAGTCGCCTTCTCGATGGCGCGCTTGATCGTGTCGAGCGGCATATTCTCCGCTCGGGCGCGCTCTATGGCGAGGCGAAGCCGGAAGTTGCCGTCCGGATCACCGCCGCCGGCACGAGCCGCGACAGAGATTTCGCGACCCATCTTTGTGAAGACGGCGCCGCGCTTGACATCGTTGACGCCCTTCTGGCGCTTGATCTGTGACCATTTGGAATGTCCTGACATCTCGCGGAGTATACCGCCCGCAAGACCCTTCGAACCAAACCCACGGCGACCCCACGGCGCGTCGCATGGAGCCTCTCGGCGCCTACGCGCGGGTCTATCATGGCCGAGCGGTACAGCCTTTCGTCACGCCGCCCTTGATGCGATCTGACTGCCACCAAAGGATCGATTGAGAAGATGACAACAAAGAGCGCCGACCTCCTCCACCTTCGCAGCGTCGTTTTGGCCGCCCATGCCGGGGCCGGCAAGACGACGCTGGCTGAGCGACTCCTTTTCGACGCTGGCGCGATCACGCGGCTCGGCCGCGTCGATGACGGCACGGCCAGCATGGACTACGAACCTGAAGAGCAGAAGCGCAAGCAGTCGCTCGTTCTGGCAGTCGCCAGCCTGGAGCACGAAGGCACGCGCATCCAGCTCGTCGACACTCCCGGATACGCCGACTTCGCGGCCGAGGTCGTCGAGGGATTTGCTGCCACCGACGCGGCAGTGCTGCTTCTGGACGCTTCGGCCCAGGTAGAGGCCGGTCTCGAGTCGGCGGTGGCTCTGGCGCGAGCCAGCAATCACCCGGCCCTCTTCTTCCTCAACAAGTGCGAGCGTGAAAACGCGAACCCCACTCAGGCGCTCGACAATCTGCGCGCCTCATTCGGCAACAAGGTGGCGCCGTTGCATGTCGCCATTGGAGCGGCCGAGTCCTTCAAGGGCTATGTCGATCTCCTGCACGGCAAGGCGTACGAGTTGCAGGGTGGCAAAGAAGTCGAAGTCCCGGTGCCGGCGGACCTCGCCGGTGAGGTGGCGACGCGGCGAGATCAGCTTCTCGAAGCCGCCAGCGAGGCGGACGACGACGTCATGGTCAAGTACCTCGACGGTGCGCCGATCACGGACGAAGAATTCGAGTCTTGCCTTCACAAGGCCGTCCGTTCCGGCATGGTGGCGCCGGTTCTGGTCGGCAGCGCGTCGAAGGACATCGGTATTCGAGCGCTCATGACCGCGATCGTGCACTACCTGCCGTCGCCGGTCGAGGAAGGTGACATCACCGTCACCGATGCCAAAGGCACGGAAGTCAAGCTAGCGATCGGCACTGACGGTCCGATCGTGGCACGCGTCTTCAAGACGACGGCAGATCCGTTCGTCGGCCGGCTCACTTTCCTGCGGATCCTGACCGGCACTATGCACGGCCAGGGCGCCGCCTGGAACTCCACGCGCAATGAGGCCGAACGCGTCGGCCAGCTGCTGCTCCTCCACGGCAAGGAGCAGGAAACGGTTGGCGAACTCCACGCCGGCGAGATCGGTGCCGTAGCGAAGCTGACCGTTACCGGCACGGGCGACACTCTGAACGCTTCGAAGGAAGCCGCCTACACCCTTCCCGCGCTGAAGTTTCCGGTGCCAACTCTCCAGGTCGCCATCGACCCTCAGACCAAGGCCGACCTGGACAAGATGGGCCAGGCCATCCAGCGCATGCTGGAGGAGGAGCCTTCCGCACGAGTCGAGCGCTCCGCCACCGGCGAGCAGGTACTGCACGCCATGGGCGACGCCCACGTGGCCGTGCTGAACGAGCGGCTGAAGCGCAAGTTCAGTGCCGGCATCCTGACCAAGACACCCAAGGTCGCCTACAAGGAGACGATCCGCGGCAAGACTCAGAGCCACGGCCGCTACAAGAAGCAGACCGGCGGTCACGGCATGTTCGGTGACGTCTGGATCGAAATCGAGCCGGCACCGGAAGCCGGAGTCGTATTCGCCGAGCATGTCGTCGGCGGCACCGTGCCGAAGAACTTCTTCCCCGGCGTCGAGAAGGGCATCCGCGAATCGGCGGCGGAGGGCGTTCTAGCCGGATATCCGCTGAGCGACTTCAAGGCCACTCTCTACGACGGCTCATTCCACCCGGTGGACTCCAACGAATTGTCCTTCAAGATCGCCGCCTCGATGGCCCTCAAGCAGGGCATCCTCGACTGCAAGCCGGCCCTCATGGAGCCGATAATGAACGTCGAGATCAGTATTCCCGAGGCGTTCATGGGCGACGTCAACCGCGATCTCAACGGTCGCCGGGGCCGGGTCATGGGCATGGACATCAAGGATGGTGTCCAGGTAATTACGGCTCAGGTGCCCCAGGCGGAATTGTTCACCTACTCCACGGAGCTGCGGTCGCTGACCGGTGGCCGCGGCACGTTCAGCGCTACGTTGGACCACTACGAGGATGTGCCGGCGCATATCGCCGACAAGATCATCGACCTGCACCGCAAGGAGCAGGAGGCCGCGCACAAGGAGTAGACGTTTGGCTCCCGACCAGGAACCCACGCCGACTGAGGCGGCGCTACCGCCTCAGTCGGGTATTCCGAACCCGCCCGCCCCACAAGTGCCTGTCGGCGCTCCTCTGCCCTACGGCTACGGCGCCGCGCCGGGCGTCCGGTGGCCGCCGTTTCCGGGTTATGGTCCTACGGGTCCGTTTCCGGGTTATGGCCCGTGGCCGCCGCCCGCCCAGGCCTGGCCGGGCCTGAGACCACTTCAGGAGCCGTACAGCTCGCGTAAAACATACGTTCCCGGCCCGATACTCGTTGGCCTGCTGACATTGGTCATGAGCCTGGCGATCGTCGGATCGAGTGGGCCGGATCTCGAATTCCTGGCCTGGACGTCGATCCTGGCCGGACTCACGATTGGGCTCCTGTGGCTCCTTCTTTTAATCGTTGCCGCTCAGGACACGCATCTGCGGTTCGACCGTCGCACGTGGGCTCGCTGGGGATCTATGCCGGCGATCTTTTTCCTGGCCGTGGCGCTCATGCAGTCGGGCTTTCCCGCCGTATCGAGGTTCGAGTTCAGTCGCGCCGCGTTCGAACAGGCAGCCGCCAATGCCCAAGCCGGCGCCACGTTCGAGCCGCAGACGATCGGCACCTACCAGGTCAACGACGTAACTACGAACGGCGACATCACTCAGTTCACGCTTTCGGACTCCGGCGACGGCGAGTGCGTTTTGGTCTACGCGGGCACCGACACGAAGCGGTTGAACCAGTGGCTGGCGAACAACACGTGGGAGGCCAAGTCCTACGGCCATGGCTGGTGGTATTCATGTGGCGGCGGGCCGTCGGACTGACCGACTCAGACAATGACAAACGAGCTCCACACCGGCCGGTGCGGAGCTCGTTTCAATTCGGCGGTGTCATGAAGTAGGCGCCCGGCCGTTTCTCGCGTCCAATTCAGAATGCCGCGGGTCACGCCGCAAGAACCCGGAACCGTAGCCCGTGAAGACCGGCCCCGGAGCCGACGTATCCAGTTGAGGCATCGGCAGCCGGTATGCCGTCTTGAGGTCAGCGTCAACCGAGCCGCCCGGCCAGCCCGGCCAGCCCGGCTGGGACGTGAGCCGGCCTACGCCGAGGTTCGCCTCACAGCATCCGCCAGGTCGAGCTTGCCTTCGTACAGGGCCCGACCGATGACGGCCCCGGCGCATCCGATGCGCCACACGGCCACCACGTCATCGAGGGACGACACCCCGGCCGAAGCCACGATATCTCCACGGCCAAGGCTCACCATGCGCTCGAGCAGATCCAGGTTGGGGCCACTCAGCAGACCGTCGCGCTCGATGGCGGTGACGATGAACGTATTCGCGCCCCGATCGGCCAGAGTGGTCAGTGCCTCGCCTACGGGTACGCCCGCCGTTCCCGGAACCCAGCCCTGCCCCACGGCCACGCCGTCGCGGACATCGAGAGCGATCGCGATTCGCGTAGCCCCGAACCGCACCACGATCCGTTCCACGAAGTCCGGGTCGCGCAGGGCGGCCGTGCCGACAACCGCGCGAGCCGCTCCGGCATCGAGTACGGCCGCGACCGCGTCGTCGTCCCGCAGGCCGCCCGCCACCTCGCAAGCGATGCCCTCCCCAGCCGCACCGACAATCGAGAGGACCGCTTCGCTCTGACGCCTGGCTCCGTCCCGGGCACCGTCCAGGTCCACGACGTGAATCCAGCAGGCGCCGGCCTCGACGAAGCTGCGAGCCACCTGCGCGGGGTCGTTGCCGTAGATCGTTTCCCTCGAGAAATCGCCCTCGGCGAGGCGCACGACTTGACCGCCCCGCAGGTCGATCGCGGGCAGCAACTGAAACCCGGTGGGTAGCGAGAGTTGCGAGCGACGTAGCATGCTACTATGCTACTACACCACCACGACGCGCGGCGCCTGTCGGAGCCGCTCCGGAGTTCCAGTATCGCGAGGCATGAGATGAGTTCGATGGAAGCATGGCGCAACGAGGAGGTGGACGAATTGCTCGCGGCGGTCCTTCGCCTCGAGTCGGCCGACGAAGCCTCCGCGTTCTTCCGCGACCTCTGCACGTTGGGCGAGTTGCACGACATGGCCCAGCGTTGGGCCGTGGTCAGGCTACTCGACGCCGGAATGCACTACGCCGAGATTTCGAGTCGCACGGGAGCCAGCACGGCCACCATCACGCGGATCGCCCAGTGGCTTCACCACGGCGAGGGTGGCTACGCCCAAGCCATGGAACGACTCCGATCCTCCAACCCAACTACCGGAGACACGCCACGATGACACAGCGCCGGCTCCGTCTGGCCATACCGAACAAAGGCAGGCTCGTCGAGCCGACCGTCAATCTTCTGCGAGGCGCCGGGCTCGTCTTCGAAGCCGGCGACCGAGCCCTCGTGGCCCGGGTCCAGAATTTCGACCTGGACATACTGTTCGTTCGCACCAACGACATTGTCGAGTTCGTGGGCGACGGTGTAGCTGAACTTGGCATTACCGGCCTGGATCTCGTGGCCGAGTCGGGTGCCACTACCCCCCAGCTGCGCACCCTGGGGTACGGCCGCTGCGGTTTGACGATCGCGGTTCCCAACGACTCCACCTATCAGTCGGCCGCGGACCTCTCGGGACTCCGCGTCGCCACGTCGCATATGAGTCTCACAAAGCGATTCTTTCGCGAGAGCGGCATCAAAGTCGATGTGATCCCCGTCTCTGGGGCCGCCGAAGTTGCGCCGCGGCTCGGTTTGGCGGACGCCATCGTCGATCTCGTATCGACCGGTTCCACCATGGTCGTGAACGGGCTTCGGCCCATCGAGGAGATCTTCGCCTCCGAGGCGGTTCTCATTGCCAACGCCGAGGCGCAGCGGGTCCACGGGCCTGTATTCGACTCCATCGTGACTATGCTCGGAGCCACCCTGGCTGCCCGAGACCGCAAGTATCTGATGATGAACGCCCCCGTCGAGAAGGCCGCCGAGCTGGAAGCTATCCTGCCCGGCCTCGAATCGCCGTCCGTCATACCGCTCGCCCACGACGGCATGATCGCGATCCACGCCGTCGTCGAGTCAGATCAGGTCTGGTCGCTCCTGCCTCGTCTCAAGTCGGCCGGCGCTTCCGGCATCCTCATCCTGCCCATCGAGAAGCTCGTCCCATGACCGCTCCTGTAAACCTTCGCCGGCTCGACCTCTCTCGCGCCGCTTCCGACGCTGCCGTCGCGGCCGAAGTCAATGCTCTCTTCCGGCGCGGCGCCGTACCGGACCAGAAGGTTCGCAACGGTGCTCGCGCAATCCTTGCCGCGGTCAAGAGCGGTGGCGATGCCGCCGTGATCGAGGCGAACCGGAAGTTCGGCGGTGGCCAGGCCAATGGCACGCTGCTCGTCACCAGGGCCGAGATGGAAGCCGCTCGGGACGCCCTGCCGCCGCGCATCCGAGCCGGGCTCGAAACCATGATCGCGAACATTCGCCGCTTCGCCGAAACGGAACTGCCCCGCACCACCACCACCACGATCGTGCCGGGCGTCGAGATCGAGCGGCGCTGGGTCCCTCTCGCCCGCGTCGGCGTGTACGCGCCCGGCGGTTCGGCCGCGTATCCCAGCTCGCTGCTGATGGGCGTGGTTCCGGCCCGTATCGCCGGCGTCGGCACGGTGGTCGTAACATCGCCGGCGGACCCGGACGGTGCCCTCAACCAGACACTTCTGGGAGCCGCCGCGCTCGTCGGTGTCGATGTGTTCATCGTGGCAGGCGGCGCCCAGGCCGTCGGCGCCATGGCGTATGGATTGCTAGAGGCCGGTGTCGGCCCGGTCGATCGCATCGTGGGTCCGGGCAATGCCTGGGTCACGGCCGCCAAGCTCGAGGTCTTCGGCGAGTGCGGCATAGACCTGCCCGCCGGGCCCAGCGAAGTGATGGTCGTGGCCGACGGCACTGCCGACCCGATCCACGTGGCCTCGGACCTCCTCTCTCAGGCCGAACACGGGCCCGACTCCCCTGCTCTGCTGGTTACCTGGGATGCGGACTTCGCAGCCAGGGTCGAGGTGGAACTCGCGGAGCAACTGGCGACGGCGGCGCGGCGAACGATCCTGGAACGATCCCTTGCCGCCGGAGCGATGGTGGTCCTTGCCCCCGACCGCGCCACCGGTCTTGACTTCGTGAACGGCTACGCCCCGGAACACCTGTCCGTGGTCGTGGCCGACGTGGAAGACGCAGTGGCTCAGCTCGTGAACGCGGGTTCGCTCTTCGTGGGGCCATACGCTCCCGAATCCGCCGGCGACTACGCCTCGGGCGCCAACCACGTTCTACCGACCGGCGGCCTGGCGCGCTCCTGCGGCGCGCTTTCCACCGAGAGCTACGGAAAGTTCATCCAGGTTCAGCGGATCAGCCGCGATGGCCTCGCCACGATCCGCGACGCAGTCGAGGCGATTTCGGAGGCAGAGGGCCTCATCGCTCACAAACGGGCCGTCGAGCTTCGTTTCGAGGGCGAATCGTGAGTGCCGTCGTCGCCCCGCCGACCTATACCTGGGAGCCAACCACGGACTTCCTGGCCGCGAAGTACGGGCTGGCCCGTGAGGCCATCGTGAGGTTCGACGTCAACACCTCGCCCCTGCCGCCGGATCTTCGGGGCGTCCTGACCGGACCGTTCGACCCGATCCTGTCTGAGTACCCACCGAGCGACTACGCGGCACTAGTCGACGCCGCAGCTACGGCGTACGGCGTCGCCCGAGACGAACTGCTGCCGACGGCCGGGGCCGATGAGGCACTCGACCTCACGGCTCGCGCCTCGCTACGCCAGGGGTCCGTCGCGGTCGTCAGCACGCCCACATACGCGATCTACCGCATCGTTTCGGAGCAGCGCGGCGCTACGGTCGTCGACGTCCCGAGACTCGGCCCGAATCGCGACTTCGCCTTTGACATAGCCGCGATCGCGCGGGCCGCTCGCACGGCGGCGATCGTCTGGTTGTGCGAACCCAACAACCCCACCGGCGCCTTCTCGCCGCCGGCCCGTGTCGGCGAGTTGCTCTCGACTCTGGAGTCGGAAGCTCGAACCGACGGCCGCGTAGCGCCGACCGTAGCAATCGACGAGGCGTATGCCGAGTTCACCGGCCGTAGCGTCCTGCCGCTGCGATTCGACTACCCGCGCCTGGTCGTCACGCGGACGCTCAGCAAGGCCCATGCTCTCGCCGGCGCTCGAGTCGGATTCGTCGTCGCGAGACCCGAGACGCTGGCCGCGATCCAGTCCTTCCGCGCTCCCGCATCTGTAGCAACCGTGTCGGCGGCACTCGCCGAAGCGGCTCTGCGCCGGCCGGAACTCGCCGCCGCCAATGTCGCTCGCATCGCCGAGCAACGCGCCCGGCTGATCGCCGACCTGACGGCCTGCGGCTGGCAACCGTACCCGTCCACGACCAACTTCATCTTGATCCGCTTCTCGTCGGGTACCGCCGCGCAGCAAGCCGCCGAGACGCTCCTGCGTTCCGGACTGGTGCCGCGCACATTCGGGTCCGGACATCCATTTGCCGATTGCCTGCGGCTTACCGTTCGCGCCGCCGAAGAAAACGATCGCCTTATCGCTGTAGCCAGGGGTATCCCCGCATGAGCACCATCGGAACAGTCGTTGCCTCTGGACCGCGCTGGGCGACCGTAACGCGCGAAACCAAGGAAACCCGGATCACGGTGACGTTGAAGCTCGACGGCACAGGCGAGACCACGATCGACACCGGCGTCGGGTTCTACGACCACTTGCTCAACTCACTGGCACATCACGCCCTCTTCGACCTGGACGTGGAGGCCAATGGGGATCTAGTCATCGACGAGCACCACACCGTGGAGGACGTGGCCCTGGTAATCGGCTCGGCCTTCGGAGAGGCCCTCGGCGATCGGTCCGGAATTGCTCGATTCGGCGACGCCGCCGTGCCTATGGACGAGTCCGTGGCCACCGCTGTCGTCGACATCGGCGGCCGACCTTACGCGGTCGTCGACCTGCCGTTCAAGGGCAAGCGAGCCGGCAAGATGCCCCTCGAGCTGATCGAACATGTCGTCGAGTCGTTCGCCCGCACCGCCGGCGCGACGATCAATCTCAAGGGTCGGGGCCGCAACGACCACCACCTCGCCGAGGCCGCGTTCAAGGCCCTGGGCCGCTCGCTGCGCGCCGCCTCGGCCGTGGACCCGCGCCGGCAGGGACCGGCTTCTACCAAGGGAACGCTTGGATGAGCGGCGCCGTACGTGTCGGCGTCCTGGACTACGGCGCCGCGAACATGGTGAGCATCACCAAAGCCCTGGCCGCGGTCGGTGCCGACGTGACGGCCGTCGCCGAACCGGCCGGCCTGACCACAGTCGATGCGATCGTGGTCCCGGGCGTCGGGGCCGCCGGTTCCGCCATGGATCATCTGCGCGAACGCGGCCTGCTGCAGCCGCTCACCGAGTGGGTTCGCGACGGCCGTCCCTGTCTGGGCATTTGCCTCGGCTATCAGATCCTGTTCGACGCCAGTGCGGAGGGCGAGGTCGATACGCTCGGCCTCCTGCCGGGACGGACCGAGATGCTCGTCGACGCTCCCACGCTACCCCACATCGGCTGGAATTCCGTGAACGCCGTGAGGGCTCATCCGTTGTTCGAGGGCATTTCGGACGGCTCCTACTTCTACTTCGTTCACTCCTATGCCCCAGTCCCGGCCGACGATCGCCTTGTAGTGGCCCGCACCACTCACGGCCGCCCGTTTGCCAGCGCGGTTGCCGAGGGCAACGTCTACGGCCTGCAGTTTCATCCCGAGAAGTCATCGCACGCCGGGCTGCAGCTCCTCGCCAACTACGCGTCGCTGGCCGCGGCCGGAGCGGCTTGATGCTTGCCCGACGCGTCATTCCGTGCCTGGACGTGGACAAGGGCCGCGTCGTCAAGGGCACCAAGTTCGTCAACCTTACCGACGAAGGCGACCCGGCCGAACTCGCCGAACGCTACGCCCGCGAAGGCGCCGACGAGATCGTTTTCCTCGACATCACAGCCGCTCACGAGCGCCGCGGCACGATGCTCGAAGTCGTGCGCAGGGCCGCTTCGCGCGCCTTCGTACCACTCACGGTCGGCGGCGGAGTTCGCAGCGTTGAAGAGATGCGGGATGTGCTGCGTTCCGGTGCGGACAAGGTTTCCTTCAACACCGCCGCCGTCGCCACTCCAGAGCTGCTTACCGCGTGCGCGGCCAGGTTCGGTAGTCAGGCCGTAGTCTGTGCCATCGACGCGCGGCGACTGCCGCTCGGCGACGATGGCGTCCAGAAGTGGGAAGTCGTCACTCACGGCGGCCGGCGCGCCACGGACCTCGACGTCGTCGCCTGGGCTCAACGGGTCGTGGAACTCGGCGCGGGCGAACTGCTCGTCACGTCCATGGACCGCGACGGCACCCATAGCGGCTTCGACACGGAGCTTCTGGCCGCGATCGCGACACGCGTTCGGGTGCCGGTCATCGCCTCGGGCGGCGCGGCGGGCCCGGACGATTTCGTGGCCGCCGTTCGTGACGGCAAGGTCGACGCGGTACTCGCCGCTTCCATATTCCACCGCCGGCTCCACTCAATCGCTTCCGTCAAACAGGCCATGGCTCTTGCCGGACTGCCGGTTCGCCCAATCGAGGAGGGTCTCGCATGACCGCCAGAACGTTGCTCGAGAGTGATGTGGCCTGGGGTGCGAGCGGACTCGTACCAGGCGTGGTTCAGGACGCTGGCGACGGCCGCGTGCTAATGGTCGCGTATCTCGACGCCGAGGCCCTGGCTGCGACCATGGCCACGGGCGAGATCCACTTCCACTCCCGTTCTCGCGACCGCCTGTGGCGCAAGGGCGAGACGAGCGGCAACGTGCTGCGCCTTCTGGACGTGGCCATCGATTGCGACGGTGACGCGTTGCTGTTCCAGGTGAATCCAACGGGTCCCACGTGTCACCGCAACACTCGCAGCTGCTTCGACCCGGAAGGCACGGCGGTTTCGGAGCGTAGCGCCGTTCCCCTACCCCGCCAGAACTTCGAGTGGCTGGAGACGTTGTGGGCGACGATCGACGAGCGCGCGTCCGCCGATCCGGCTTCTTCATACACTGCCAGGTTGCTGGCGGGCGGCGTCGACGCCCCGGGCCGCAAGGTCACCGAGGAGGCAACTGAAGTGCTGATGGCCGCCAAGGACGACGCCGTCGCCACCGAAACGGACCGAGCGGCCACGCGCGACGCCCTCACCGGCGAGGTCGCGGATCTGGTCTATCACACGCTCGTGCTGTTGCGGCAACGAGGCCTCGAACCCGCGGCGGTCATAGCCCGACTGCGCGAGCGACACAAGCCCTAGACGCCTGAGAGGCAATCGCATTGGGCAGCTCGCCTACGACCGCGTGCGCAAATCCGGCGGCCCCGGTCTTGATCGAGGCGCGGTCTGGCATCGATTTCCAGGCAAAGGTCTGGGTCTTGGCCGCCGCTGACGTGTCGCGATTACGGCCAGTAGAGTTCCACCAACTGTTCATTGATGTCGGTACCGATGATCAGCACTCGACCGTCCGACAGGCGCGTTACCGTATCCGGGCTTGGTCTCATCTGACCGGTCAGGCTGCACTTGCCCGTGACCGGGTCATACAAGTTCGCGGTATCGTCAACCCCGCCCATTGCGAGCAGCACCCTACCGTCGTTGAGTAACACGCCGGCAAACTCTGATGCAGAGTCGGTCATCGAGCCGGTGCGGGTCCATTTGCCAGTGGCGGGGTCGTAGAGCTCGACGCTCGCAAATGTCCCCGCCGATGGGCTACCTTCGCCACCGGCCACGAGGACCTCCCCGTTGTCGAGCGTGACTGCCGCGAACAAAGTCCGGGCGTCGTGCATCGATCCGGTGGTCGTGAACTTGCCGGTCTTGGGATCGTAGATCTCCGCCGACTTCAGGTAGACGCCATCGAATTGCTGGGCGGCCTCACCCCGATCCCCGCCCATGATCAGGACACGGCCATCGGGAAGAAGAGCCGCCGAGGCGTTCTCGCGGGCAGAATGCATCGATCCGGTGGTCGTGAACTTGCCGGTCTTGGGATCGTAGATCTCGGCCCTGGCGACGTAGTCGCCTCCGCTAGAGCCGCCGGCAATCAGCACCCGTCCGTCGAGGAGGACGGTGGCGGTGTGGAAGGTTGTTTTGTACAACATCGGTCCGGTCGGGCTGAATGTTCCAGTTGACGGGTCATATAGCTCGGCTGTGGTCTCATCCTCGTTACCGCCCGCGATCAGGACCTTACCGTCCGCCAGAAGCGAGGCAGAGTGATTGGTCTGCGCTCCCACCATCGAGCCTGTGAGACTGAACTGGCCGCTGGTCGGGTCGTAGATCTCGGCCGACGTGAGGGGCTGATCGGACCCGTCCTGGCCGCCGACCACCAGGACCTTGCCGTCCTTCAGCAGAGTCGCCGTCTCACCTTCTCGGTACGTGCTCATCGCTCCGGTCTCGGTGAAGGTCCCGTGGGCCGGCGTTGGAGAGGGCATCGCGGTCGGCGAAGCCGGCAGGGTGTAGCTGGGGTGGGCCGTATCTGCGGGGCCAGTGGCAGAACTGGTTGGCGAACCAGTCGAGCACCCTGCCAGGACGAGGACCAGCAGGACGACGCCCACGATCGGGAGCCCG
>PMLK01000029.1 GCA_003158875.1 Chloroflexota bacterium | reverse complement strand
TGCTCATCCTCAGCCAAACGAAAACGCCTGGCTGATTGGCCAGGCGCTGATGAATGCCGGATTGTTGCCTACGCAACTTGTGATGTGAATGGTCGGGGCGAGAGGATTAGAGCCGGCGATTCCCACGTGCCGGATCGTGGTGCCGAGTTGGATCACCGATGCCCTGGACGGCGCAGTCTGAGCGCTGACACGAGCTAACCCGCCCGGCAAGCGGGACACCTGATCGCGCGCCGACCGCCCGTCGGGATCACCCCTCCACAGTCAACGCACAGGCCCGCGGCCCGCCACGCTGAGGCTTGTTCAGCCTTCTGCGTCCGCGCCGCTGCCTGTGCCTCCCGTTCGGCTTTTAGTGCCAACTTCGCGGCCTCTTTGGCTTCGCGCTGGGCTTGCAGTTTCGCCCATCCGGCCTCGCGCCCTGCGGCATACGTCGCCTCGCGTCTGGCCCGTTCTGACGGAACCTGCGCGGGTGGTACGAGCCGGAGTGCGACGCTCGGACCCATGACAACCCGTATTCCGATACGCCGCCGCGGGCGCCAGGTGAAGTTTTCCCAGACGATGAGGCCCACGCCCGGCAACGGGGACGCTTCGCGAACTTTTGCCAACTCGTCCGCCGGGACATACCCAGCGACCGTGGACCGATCATTGCTGCAGACGGCTATTGCGTTGGGATCGACCGGATTGGTCGGCTCAGGGACGAGCCGCACGATCTTGCATATCCCGAAGGCATCCGACTGCGCCCCTGGGTGGTGTTCGATGCCAGCGACCGCAATCGACCGAGCGCCTGCCGCATAGAAGTCCGGCGGGTAGTTGTCGTCGTCGGTCATGCGACGACCTGTCGTTGGGTCCTCTAGGCGTACACCAGAGGACCAATCCTGAGTGTCGCGCTGATAGTCGCGGTAGATTACCGCCGGCACGGCCACGGAGCCAACTGCAACCACTGCCAACTGTTCGCCGTTGTCGTATCTCTGGAAACTCGACACCTCGACGCGAATGCGCGTAGGTTGCGGTGACGCCTTCAGGCCAAACAGACCACGAAGAAAAGACATCACTACCCCCACTATGCCTTCGGCTTCGGCGTCTCCTGAAGGCCTGCGGTCTGCTCCGGCGGCCTTCGCGCCATCCGGGAATCTACACCCGTGAAGATGCCGCGAAGCTGCCATGTGTCAACTGGTAGAACAAAAGGTGGCGAGTTTGAGCGTGAAATTGGAGGGCCGTGTGGGATTCGAACCCACGACCAGCCGATTAAAAGTCGGCCGCTCTACCGCTGAGCTAACGGCCCTCGAGCAACCGCGCTGCGCGGCTGCGTGGATAGTAACCGCTCGCCCTGCTACGGATTGAGATCGGCAACCGCGGCGAGCAGCTGGGCGTCGGTCGATGACTGGAACTGCGCGACGGTCGTGGTGTCGAGCGTGGTGGGGTCCGTCGGCTGAGCGATGCCGGGCATGAGAACCTTCTGGTCGGGCGTGATGCCCACGCCGAAGATCCGATGTCCGTTCGGAGTCAGCCACCAGGCCGTGCCCAGAATGATGACCGAACCGTCGGACAGCTGGAAAGGTTGCAGGACCGTGCCCGTTCCAAACGTGTTGACACCCACGATCTTGGCGCGGCCGGCGTCCTGCAGAGCTCCGGCGGTGATCTCCGCGGAACTTGCCGAGTCGTGGTCGACAAGGACGACGAGCGGCAGGTCCGTGTGGGCCCGCTTCGTGTCGACCGGCTCGCTGGTGTTCTTGCCGCTGGCGTCCTGCTCGATATAGACCGTGCCGCCGGTCAGGAACTCGCTGCTGACTTCCTGCGCCTCACTGGCGTAACCGCCCGGATTACCGCGCAGGTCGAGGATGATCGACGTCGCGCCGGCGGACTTGGCCGCGGTGATGTCCTTCTCGACCTGATCGGCCGCCCCGGTCGAGAACTCGGCCAGCGAGATATCGGCTGTGTGGGTGCCGGGCACCATGCCCCAGTCGGCCAGTGGCACCGAGAACTGGGCTCGGACTATCGAGACAGTCACGGGCTGCGACGAGCCGAGGTGGATGACGGTCAGGCTCACCGAAGTACCGGCGGTGCCGCGAATCTGCGCCGCCATGTCCGTAAAGCTCATCTGAGCCGTCGACGACCCGTCGACAGCGGTAATGATGTCGCCCGCCTGGACGCCCGCGGAATCCGCCGGCGTGCCCTTGATGACGCGGCTGATCTTATAGACGCCGTTGTCGTCGGACAGGACGACACCGATACCGGCCACGCTGGCGTTGAGCGACGACTGGAAGGCGTTGTACTCCTGGGCAGTGAGGAACTCGGAATGGCCCGTGTCGCCCAGGCTTGCGACCAGACCGGCGATCGAACCGTCGACGAGTTGCTGGTCGGTGAGCGACGAGCGGCCAACCCAGTTCTGCTTGATGACGTTCTCGGCTTCGAGATACAGCGCGGAGGCCTGGTCGGTGGACAGCGACGAGCCGGCCGAGACGATCGGCGTGGCCGAGCCGGTGCTCGACTTCTGGAAGCCGACGCGATCGACGACGAGACCGGCCGAAAAGGCGAAGAGACAGGCAGCGACGACGGTGATGACGGCCGGGAGACGGCTCTGACGCTTGGGACCGAACGATTGCGGGACGGGCGCTCCCCAGCCCGACTGCGGCTGCCAGCCCGAGTCGGCGTTCCAGGGACGTGGCGCGCCCCACTGCTGGTCTCCCCAGGGCGACCCCGACGGCGGTGCCGCTGGAACCCACCCGGGAGTGGCGCCGGAAGTGGCGCCGGGAGCCGCGTTGACCCCGCCGCTCGCCGCGCCGGTGAGCGTGCCATCACCACTCGTGCCGTCGCTAGCAGGCGTCCGCTCGGACGGAATCTCCGAGTCTTGCCGCCCCGTGTCGTCAAAATGCATTCCAGGCCTCCAGTGTCGCTGCAGCGCACATCATGGCGCACCTGGCGCGTCGAGCATCCTGAATGCTGCGCTGTTGCGAGCGTCCGACTCAGCGGGGCGTTCCGTCACCACCTGGCGCCGTTGCGGCCTCACGGGCGCCGTGGTTGGTTTGACGGACCATGCCTCCATCCCTACACTTCCGGAGCGGGGTGGAGCAGCGGCAGCTCGTCGGGCTCATAACCCGAAGGTCGGCGGTTCGAATCCGTCCCCCGCAACCAATGCCGATATCTGGAACCCGGCCGTGAGGTCGGGTTTCGTGATTCAGGGCCGCGGCGTCGAGGGGCTCGCCGCCAGCCCCGCCGCTATGGGCAGTGGTATGGCCGTACGGTCCCGTCCACCAGTTCGAGGACTTGGTAGCGCGGGTCGCTGCAGGCAGTTTGAAGCGCTCCGAGCGGGACAATCTCATCGACCACAAGCAGGCCCTCGCGGTGCGCATAGAAGAAGTACGCGGGGTCCCAAGAATAGTCGTGAGTGACGAGGGCCACCATTCGGTCAGGACTCGTCTCGGCTTCGATCTGCCTCGCGATCCGCAACTCGCCGGAGTTCGTTTGGAGTGAGTAGGGCAGCGCAACGTAGTCGCCGAGGGACCAGAAGGCCATGGCCCAGGCGGCGACCAGGACCAGACCAATCGTCCGGCCGGCCCTCCAGCGCGCGAGCAGGTGCGCACCACCGAGACCGACCACCAGGGCGATCGCCGGGCTGATAGCGGCCAGGTAGTAGTCGTGGACCAGGTACACGTTGGTGAGCACCAGAGGCGCGAGCGCGATCACTCCGATCAGACCGAGCCACGGCAGGCGAAAGCTCCACGTCTGGTGGCGGATTTCGCGGACGGCCAGGTAGAGCCACACCAGGGCGGCAAAACCGGTGAGCTCCTCAAGGATTCGGCTCGCGATCACCAGCCACGTCGATGGGTCGAGGCGTTGCGCCGCCGTGCCGAAGAACCACGGCCCGAAGCCCGCGTCGTTGATCGTGTACGCGTACAAGTTCTCGCGGCGAACGGCCGCGCTCGCCACCATCCAAACAATCGCGGCCGCCATGGCGGGAAGCCCAATGATCAATGCGCGGCCGACGATCTCGCGGCGGGAATGCGTGCGTAGGAGCCGCGACAGTACGTATGCGCCCGTCACGACTCCCCAGACCGCCCCCGTGGTGTCCTTGACGGTCAACGCGATCGCGCCGGCAATCGCGGCCGCGGCCGTCCACCGCCAGGAGCGCCTATCAAGGGCGAGCATCGTGAAATATAGAACGGCCAAACCGGCGGCCACCGCCAGGTATTCGACCAGCGCGGTCCGGCTCCACAGGATCGCGAAGGGCGAGAACGCGAAGGCAATGAGTGCGATGAGCGCGGTTTGACGTCCCGCCAGGCGCCGCCCTATCAGGTAGATGAGAAGGGCAGACACGGTGAACCACAGGAGGTCCAATCCCCGAAGCACCGGCTCGACCGGCAGACCCAGCCGCAACAGCGGCGCTGCCATTGCCTGAAACAGCGGAAGTTCGAGCGGCAGGGCGAAGGGTGGGCCGAGGACCGGCACTTGCGGATGGAGCAGGTCGATGCCTTGCCTGGCGAACAGCACCGCGGACCAGGCTGTCTGGGTCTGACGAAAGCCGTGCATCTCTACGAGCGGCTCAGACAGCGTGGGCAGCCGCGTGAGAACCGTGAGGGTGAGGACCGCACCGACCCAAACGGACTCCCGGACCTTCCGGCACGATGCTCCGACGCGCTGAATCAGGTTTCGGCTGCGGCGCACTGAGATGTCCCCCGATGCGGTCGGCAAACGCTATTCAGCTGACTCCACTTCGCCCGGAGCTCGGGGCGGGTCGTCACGAATCAAGAATACGCGACGAAACCGAGGCATGCGGGGTCAGGACGAACGAGCGCCCCGACCGAGCAGATATACGCGGGTTTCATGAATCAGGGCGGAGTCGCCGGTCGCCGATCACACGCATCGCCCGCCGCACCGAGATGCGCGACTACGCTACGCTGGACCGACGCCTTAGGAGCCCTTAGACCGTGCGCAACCAGGACAAGTGGCAACCGAGCAAGTACGTCCATAAGAAGGGGAAGCTCGTCGCCTCGCGAGATCCCAGGGAAGTTGGCATGGGTTCAAGGCTAATCGCCGATCTCATTGCTGGGGTCTACGACACGGGCCTCAAGCAACACGCCCGAGGCAGATTGCTGGACCTGGGCTGCGGCAAGGTCCCACTCTACGAAGCCTACCGGGGATTCGTGGCCGAGACCGTCTGCGTGGACTGGGCGAACACGCTTCATCCCAATGAGTACCTCGATTACGAGTTGGACCTGACGAAGCGCCTACCCTTCAAGGATGGCGAGTTCGACACTATCGTTCTGTCGGACGTTCTCGAGCACATCCCCGTGCCCGACCAGCTCTGGGCCGAAATGGCCAGGATCCTGGCGAAGAAGGGCAAAATCATCATGGATGCGCCCTTCTACTACTGGATCCATGAGGCGCCCCACGACTACTATCGGTATACAGAGTTCGCGTTGCGGCGCTTCGTTGAGACGTCCGGACTGAACCTGGTTCAGTTGCAGCCACTGGGCGGGGCGCCAGAGGTCATGGCCGATCTCTTCGCCAAGAACATCGTTCGCCTGCGGTTGCTGGGACGGCCCTTGGCGCGATTCTCGCAGTGGTTCACCTTGCGCTTCGTCAGGTCCAGGTTCGGCCGGAAGGCGTCGGCGAGCACCGGCGCCACTTTCCCGCTGGGGTACTTCCTGGTCGCGGAGAAGCCGGAGTAGGTGCGTGCTGCGGGCGCTCGGCCCGCGCTTCGCTCAGTGGCGCGACCTGGCGTGGCACTCGATGCAGTCTGGGGCCCAGGGAATGGCCTCCAGCCGTTCCGGCGCGATGGCCTTGCCGCAGGTCACGCACACTCCATAAGTGCCGGCTTCGACTCGCGCCAGAGCGGCTTCGATGTGAGTGAGATGAACGCCTTCGCGGTCGCGGAGCTGCTGATCTCGCTGGCTGGCAGTGACCTCGGTCGCGGCCGCCGTCTGGGCGCCGTGAGCCACATGCGGATGCTCGACCTCCTCGGAGAGTTCGGCATTGACGCGCGCACGTTCGGCCTCGAGCGTGATTCTTGCGTTCTCGATCAGCTTGGCGTCCATGTACGGCATCCTACGCTGGTCTAAACCGGGGTGTATGCCCGTCGGCACAGGATTGAATGGCGGCGAATGTCGACGCCGGGGCTTAAGCTTCTGTTCGGCCGTGCCGGCGTCGCCGGCTCAGAGGAGTTCAGGGACCGGTTCGCCGGTCGAAGGAGCACCGTGGCAAGTGCCAAGGATCCGGTGTGCGGCATGGAAGTCGACACCTCCACCGACTTGAAGTTCGAATACGAGGGCGTCACGTATTACTTTTGCGGTCGCGGCTGCAAGCTCGACTTCGAGGACGATCCGGAGAAGTATCTCGACCCTAACTACGAACCCAAGATGTAGCTTCGGGCACGCAAGGTCGGCCCCGCCGACACGCGACTCCGTGGTACGCTCCGGTCAGCGTTCGGAGTGCCTATGGGCCTCCCGCCTGACGAAGCATCACGAGACCCAGGAGAAGCCCGATGGCCTATGTAATCGCCGCGCCCTGCGTCGACACGATGGACCAGGCGTGCGAGTCAGTCTGCCC
>PMLK01000117.1 GCA_003158875.1 Chloroflexota bacterium | reverse complement strand
AGTACCGGCTCTGGGGCGGCCGGCAGTTGGCCCACCTGCTGGCCGCGCCGCTGCCGGGCGATGGCCCGATCGGCGAGGCCTGGGTCTTGAGCGACCGACCTGACCATGCCAGCCGGGTTGCCGACGGACCGCTCGAGGGGCGAACCCTGGGCCAATTGATGGAGGAGTTTCCGCGGGAGATCCTCGGAGACCTTGCCGGCCGTTTCGGCCGCTTCCCGCTGCTGCTCAAGTTCCTCGACGTGCGCGAGTTGCTTTCGCTCCAGGTTCATCCCTCGGATGACCGCCAGGACCTGCTGCCGGTGGGCGAGACCGGCAAGACCGAAGCATGGGTCGTGCTCGAAGCGGGGCCGAAGAGCCGCATCTATGGCGGCCTGAAGCCCGGGACGACAGCCGACGACCTCCGGCGGGCGATCGCGAGCGGAGTGGTGGCGGACAACGTGGCCTCGTTCATTCCGAAGCCGGGCGACGGCGTACTGGTGCCGGCCGGCACGGTTCACTCCCTGGGCGGCGTCGTGGTGTTCGAGATTCAGGANNAACAGCGACGTGACGTTCCGCCTTGACGACTGGGGCCACGTAGACCCAAAGACCGGACGGCCTCGGGAGCTGCAGGTCGACAAGGCCATGAGCGCCATCGATGTTTCGCAGGGCGCGGTCAAACCGGTCGCACCAGTGCGGGAGGAGACAAAGCCGGTTGAGCGCGAGCGGCTCTTCGATTGCGAGCACTTCCGGTTGTGGCGCCTGCGCGGTAAGTCGCCCTTTGCCGTCGGCGCCGCGGGCGCGCCGCGCGTGCTGGTTTGCCTGGAAGGCACCGGCCTGGTCGAGCACCGTGGTGAGTTCTATGCAGCCGGCAAGGGGGACGTCCTGCTGCTCTCTGCCTCGGTCGGTGGATGCACCTTCCGGCCGAGCGGCCCAGCCACCTTGCTGGAAGTAGCCATACCGGAATGAAGAAGCTGATCGTCTACGACCTTGACGGCACGCTCGCCGAGAGCAAGTCCGCGCTCGATGCCGAAATGGCGGGGCTGCTCCATGACTTGCTGGGCATCGTGAAAGTTGCCGTGATATCCGGCGGTGCCTGGACGCAGTTCGAGGAGCAGTTGCTCTCTAACCTTCCCCGCGACGAGCGGCTGACGAATCTGTCGCTCCTGCCGACTTGCGGGACTCAGTTCTTCCGGTACGACGCGGATTGGAAGAAGGTCTACTCGGAGGACCTCGCCCCGGCCGAAAAGACCAAGATCGAGAGTTCGCTCCAAGAGGCGGTCGCAGAAGCGGGCTTCAAGCCGGGCAAGCTCTGCGGAGAACAGATCGAAGACCGGGGCAGCCAGATCACGTTCTCGGCGTTGGGCCAGCAGGCGCCCCTCGACGAGAAGGACAAATGGGATCCGGACTACACCAAGCGAAAGAAGATCAAGGCGATCCTCGACAAGTCGCTTCCGGAGTTCTCGGTCCGAATGGGCGGCGCCACCTCGATCGATGTGACCAAGCCCGGCATCGACAAGGCCTACGGGATTCGGAAGCTGCGAGACATCCTCGGCCTCTCGCTCGCGGAGATGATCTACATCGGCGACGCCCTGTTCGTCGGCGGCAACGACTACCCGGCCGAGGAAGCGGGTGTCGTCTCGATCCCGGTGAAGGGTCCCGACGAAACCAAGCGGGTCACCGAGGCGATCATCGCCTGTCTGGATCCGGGAACGGATGGATAGCGTGGCGACGGGCGCGGCCGGGGCGCTGGTGAGTGCGGCCGGGGCGGGAGTGACGGCCGCGGCCGGGGCGCTGGCGCTGCGCCGCTTGGGCACGGTGATGGAACCCGAGTCGGGCAATCCCAACGAAGTCGAGGGTGTGCTCAACCCGGCGGCCGCGCGCGGGCCGGACGGCAATCTATACCTGTTTCCGCGGCTCGTCGCGGCCGGCAACTACTCGCGCATCGGCATCGCAAAAGTCCAGTTCAACGGGGACGGCGATCCGACTGGCGTAGAGCGGCTGGGTATCGCCCTGGAGCCGGAAGCCCCATACGAGCTGCGGTCCGACGGCAGCGGCGGCTGCGAGGATGCGCGCGTCACCTTCGTGGAACCGCTCGCTAGCTATGTCATGACCTATACGGCCTTCTCGCCGGCGGGCCCGCGTATCGCCCTTGCCGTTTCGAAGGACCTGTTCCACTGGCAACGCATGGGACTCGTTAACTTCACCAACTACCGAGACGGCCAGGATCCGGGCGGTCGCGATGACAAGGATGCGAGCCTCTTCCCGGTCGCCATCCCTAATCCATCCGGGACGCCGGAACTGGCCCTTCTCCACCGCCCACTGTTTCCGGGCACCCGTCCAGAGGAGACAGCCCGCCACCCCGCCTCCCGCGACGTGGACCTCGACCGGGAGAGCATCTGGATCTCCTATTGCGAGAAGGCCCCGACGGGCGATCCGCCCGGTGGCTTCGGTCGGTTCGCTTCGCATCACCGCCTTGCGAGCCCCGTATCGCCCTGGGAACGGCTCAAGATCGGCGGCGGCACGCCCCCAATCCTGACTCGACACGGTTGGCTCATCGTCTATCACGGCGTGAGCGAGGTGGATGGGCCGACCGCTACCGGATGCCAGCTCTGCTACTCGGCCGGGGTGATGGTTCTCTCGGAAGAGCGCCCACAGAAGCTCATATATCGATCGACGCAGCCCGTGCTGGCCCCAGAACTGCCGCAAGAACGCAGCGGGACGATCGCCAACGT
>PMLK01000050.1:79146-83297 GCA_003158875.1 Chloroflexota bacterium | reverse complement strand
CGGCGTTGCCGATCGTGGCGTCGACCTTGGCTCGATTGCGGACGATTCCGGGGTCCGCCAGGAGGCGCTCACGGTCGAGATCTCCGAATCCGGCTACGACCTGCGGCTCGAAGTCGACGAAGGCTCGGCGGAAGGCCTCGCGCTTGCGCAGGATCGTCGCCCAGGAGAGTCCGGCCTGGAAGCCTTCCAGCGCAAGGCGCTCGAACAGCGCGCGGTCGTCCGAGACGGGCTCGCCCCACTCCTGATCGTGATACGCGACCATGAGCGGGTCGACCCCGGCGATCCCATTCGGCCACCAGCAGCGTGGCCGATCGCCTGGTTCCATCGGCTGTCTTGTTAGGCCCATCGGTCGCGGCGATCGTCGCGTAGCGGCGCGGTAGTGAACAGCATCAACTGACGAGACTCGGTCTCGGTTTCGGCAGGAGGCGTGGCGATCGGCTCGGCTGCCGGCGTCGGCTCGGCTGCCAACGCCGGCGCGGCGGGGACCCCGAGCAGGGTCCGGATCATCGTCGCATAGGGCGAGGTGATGGTCTGGAAGTAGACCTGGTGCCCCTCGGCCTCGCGCTCGACTAGGCCCGCGGCGACGAGTCGCCCAAGTTCTCGGCTGGCGGTGCCCGGGCTGGTCGTGGCACGACGCTGGATCTCGCGCAGGTGCAAACGCCGCTCCGGCCCGGCCATCAGGAGGGCTAGGATTCGGCGTCGAACGGTTGACCTGCCGACCACCAAGTCGACCGCCGAGATGTTCTCAATCACGGTACGATCGTTCTCAAACATGGAACAAGCGTACTCAGTTTCGAGAACATGTCAAGATGCTCAGTCAGGGGCGCGGCGGGGAGATCCGGGCGCCCACGCCGGGTCGCTGCGAGTCCCACGCCAGAGCGCCGGGCCCTCCGGCTTGGCATACTCGCGCCATGTCCAGAAGGCCGTCCGGCGAGCGAATGCCCCAGGGGGGCCATTCGGTCCCGATCTCGGCGTCCAGGGCCGATCGACTCGGGGTTCAGGCTCCCGCAAGGTCGTATCGACGGTATCGGCTGATCAGGATCGCCCTGGGCGTCGTTACGAGGGCGTATTCAGGATTGAGGCTGGAGGGAGCCGAACTGCTGCCCTCCGGGCCGGCGATCGTCTGTTTCAGCCACCAGAACTGGGTCGACCCGTTCTTCGTGATCGCTGCATTGCCGGGCAGGCCGCGGATTCACTTCTTCGGGCCCGAGCAGGAGGACATGACCCACGGCGTCCGGAATCGCCTGATGCGTTGGGGCGGCGTGGCTGTGCCCTACCGGCCCGGCAGGCGCGGGCTTGTCGCGGCCACGCGCCGAGTCGAGGAGCTGCTGACCCGCGGCGATCGAATCGCCATCGCGGGGGAGGGAAGGATCCACGCCGGCGAGGCTGTGATCCTGCCGCTGCTGGAAGGCCCGGCCTACATGGCGCTACGGTCGGGCGTGCCGATCGTTCCGATGGCCATCAACGGCACCAGCTGGCTGGCCTTCAGGAGGCAAGTGCGTGTGAGAGTGGGACCGCCCATCCAGCCATCGCCGATCGGCGAGGATCGACCGACACCAGAGGCCGTCAGTGTTCTGACGGCCCGGGTCCGAGACGCCCTCCTCGAGTTGGTGGATGACTATCCCGACCCACCCCGATCGCGCTGGATCGGCGGCAGGCTGACCGAGCTCTTCAACGACTGGCCCGAGGGGTCGAGACCGCAGGTTCCGCCGCGAGGAGATTCGGCCGGGGCCACGTCGTAGCCCGCGGTCGAGCCGCCTGGGCGAGGTCTCGACGGCCCCGGCATGCAGAGCCCGGGGCGGGGGGCTCCAGCACGGAGTCTGCGATACTGCGGCCGACAGCAGAAGGAGGAGAAGTGGGCGCTACGAGCCTTGCCGCCAATCCGACGGAGTACCGCAAGAGACTCGACGAACAGACCGACGAACAGCTCGATTCCTGGTCGAAGGAGTTGATGAGGGATGTCGCCGTCCGGCGGGGCGTGATCAAGGTTCTGACCGACGTGCAGCGGACCGCTCACCTCGACGAGGCGGGACTGCGCCGGGTATTCGCTCGTGGCGGTGGCGCTCCCCAAACGGTCGGCTTCGACGCCCAGGGGCATCTGATGGTCCCGGCGATCTCACTCCACTGCCTCGTGGGCGGGCTTCGGGCGGCGGTGCCCGATGCCAGAGCGCGCCTGACCGAGTACCTCGTGGCCAACTTCGACGAGATCGTCTACGTCTGATCCGGCGTCGGCGTCGGCGTCGGCGTCGACCGCCCCGCCGCGGCGGGGCGGTCTCGCTCGCCTTGTCGGCTTGTTTCGTCTCGTCCATCCCTTCCCGTCGACGCTGGACGCTGTCGCGGCGGCAACGATTGCCCTGATCGCCGGCGCGGAGACTTCTGTCGCCGTCCGGCTCGCGCTTGGAATGCTGGGCCTGCAGTTCGCCATCGGTGCGGCCAACGACCTCGCCGATGCCCCCCGAGATCGGGTCAGCCGTCCCGACAAGCCAATCCCGGCCGGCCTGGTGAATCCGCGCCATGCGGCGGCGGTCCTGGTTGTCGCCTCATCCGCGGGATTGTGCGCCGCCGGCTCGGTGGGGGTAGCGGCGTTTGCCGTCGGCGTGTTGGGACTCGCCGACGGGCTCATCTACGACATCCGCCTCAAGGGGACCGCCGCCTCCTGGGTACCTTTCGCTCTCGGCGTAGGGCTACTGCCCGTGTACGCGTGGCTTGGAGTCGCCGGCACGCTGCCCCCGGCCTTCTGGGGGATCGTGCCCCTGGCATTCGTGGCCGGCACGACACTGGCCCTCGCGAATGCCCTGGCCGATCTCGAAAGAGATCTACTGGCGGGGGCCGCCTCCGTGGCGACTGCACTCGGGCGCGGTCGCGCCCTGGTCGGATCCGCATTCACCCTGGGGCTCTTGCAGCTGGCCGTCGTGACTTCATCGGTGGTCGTCGGGCCGCTTCCGGCAAGCCTGGCCGCTGAGCTGGCAGGAGCGGCGCTGGGCTGGCTCGGGTTGCGTTCTGCGGCCTCCCCGAACGAGCGGGCACGGCGGCTCGGCTGGGAGGTTCAGGCGGTCGGCGTGGTCGTCATGGGAGCCGGCTGGCTGGCGACGCTGGGATCGGCCGGTCTGCTCGTGACCGGCTGAGTCGTCGCGGATCGTCGAGCCGGTCCGGTGCGGTGAGGTGCGGATCGGGGCTGCTTCGAGCGGTAGCCGTGGGGCGATCCCGTGGGGCGGGCCCGAAGGGTGCGGTGTCAGAGCTGGGCCGCGCTGGCGCCCGAGCCGTGCCGCCGGTCAGTGATCGGAGCTGCCACGCCGGACGAGCGTGGTGGCGTTCTCGAGCCGGACGCGGGAGATCATCAGGAACTTGGCCAAATTCTGGCGGTCGGTGTCGTCGATCGACTTCATCACATCCGACTGGATGAGGGAGATCAGCTCGCTGATGGCGTCGGCGAGCTGAGCCCGGACCTCAATCAGCGAGTCGTCGGTGAGCAAACGCTTGGGGCCGCTCCCCAACCAGTTGGCTTCGACGTCGATCGTGTCCTCGACCGCGCCCGCGGGGCTGGCCTTGGTGGAGTCGGTCTTGCCGGCGCGCTTGGCCCGGGGCGTCTCGCCAATCTGTTCGCGCAGCTTGACTAGCGAGAGCTCGCCGCGGGCGACCATGTCGGCCAGCTTCTTGCGCTTCCGAGGGTCCGCGACCTTGAGCAGTTCGTAGGCGTGGGAGAGGGTGTCTTTGCGCACAGACACCAGCTCGCGTACCTCCGGCGGGGCATCGGCCAGGCGGAGGCGGTTCTCCAGATAGCCCTTGTCCTTGCCGAGTTTCTGGGCCAGCTTGCGGATGCTGTAGCCGTGCTGGCGAATCATCTTGTCGTAGATCTGAGCCTCGTCGATCGGGGAGAGGTCCTCGCGCTGGAGGTTCTCGATGATTGCGATCTCGAGGGCCGTGTCGTCGTCGATCTCCTCGATCAGGGCGGGAATCTCTTTGAGGCCCGCGGCTGTGGCGGCGCGCCAGCGACGCTCGCCCGCGACTATCTGGTAGCGACCGGCAGGCAACGGACGGACCAGGATCGGCTGAAGGACGCCGTGTTGCTTGACGGACGAGGTGAGCTCGTCCAGGTTCGTTTGGTCCATCGCCAGGCGCGGCTGGTTTGGGTTCGGATCTACCCGGTCGAC
>PMLK01000050.1:77516-79137 GCA_003158875.1 Chloroflexota bacterium | reverse complement strand
GGCGGCGGCCCGGAAATCTGGCCTAGCCAAGTGCGATTACCTCCTTGGCGAGCTCTCGGAAGTTGTTGGCGGCATCCGAGCCGCTGGCGTACTCGGTGATCGGGCGGCCGGTGAGAGGGGCTTCGCCGAGCTTGACGGCGTTACGGATGATCGTCTGGAAGACGTGGTTCTCCGTGTGCTCCCGCATCTCTTCGAGCATCTCACGGCCCAGTACGGTGCGGGGGTCGTGGAAGGTGGGAAGCAGACCCATGACCCGCAGGTCCTTGTTCAGCTTGGAGCGGATCGTGGTGATGACCTTGACCAGGGCGGCCAGGCCCTTGAGGGCGTAGTACTGGGTCTGAACGGGGATGATCACCCCGTTGGCCGCCACCAGACCGTTGATCGTGAGCAGGCCCAGCGTCGGTGGGCAGTCGATGAGGATGTAGTCGTAGTGGCCCCGAGCCCAGTCGTCGATTGCCTCCGCGAGGGCGTACTCGCGGCCGATCGTGCTCAGGAGGTCGACCTCTGTCGAGGCTAGATCGAGGGTGGCAGGGGCGACGTCTATGTTGGGAGTCTCGGTCGAGATCACGATCTCCCGCAGCCTAATCCTTGGATCACCCAGTACGTTCGCCATCGAGTTCTCGACGGTCGTCAGGTTGATCCCGAGCCCGACCGTCAGGTTGGCCTGGGCATCCATGTCTACGCACAACACGCGCAGGCTATGCTCCGCGAGCGCGCCTGCCAGATTGATGGCGGTGGTCGTCTTCCCGACGCCACCCTTCTGGTTTGCGATCGCGATAACAATGGCCACCTGAGTGTCACCTCGGACTGAGCGTTGGGTCTCGCGACGGTTCGATTCTGAGGGGCCGGGAAGGCGGAGTGGTGTGAAGATGCTACCGCAGCCCGTCGCCCGCGGCCGAGCTTATCCACACGACTTTGGAGTTGTTCACCGATTCTGTGGATAAGCAACGGATCTAATCCACGCCCGAACGAGTTATGCGCAATGCGGACCTCGCGCCAGGCCAGATCGGCGCCGCGATCACAGTTGATCGTCCTTGCGCAAAGACAGCCGGGCTAGGGGAGGGCTCTTGACGGAGGCCCCGGGTGTACCGTGCTTTCACCCAAGCGGCACGAACGACCGTCACCCAGGCGTCCTTCGGGGGATAAACTGGCGGGCCGACCCGGGTCCGTGCCATCATCCACCGGCACGTGTGTGCGATCGGCGGCTGGGCATTGCTGGAGGAAGCGGCAAGTGTCGGAGGACCAGGGGACACCCAAGGCCGGAGCGAACGACGGATCGGCGGCCGATCCGGGCCGGGAGCGGTGGCGCTCCACCACGCGGGCGAAGGCGCTCGCCCGCTCGCCCGAACGCCAGGAGCGCTTCCTGACCACCTCCGGCGTCGAGGTCAAGGATCTCTACACCCCGGCCGACGTGGCCGGCCTCGACCAGGATCGTGACCTGGGCCGCCCGGGCGAGTACCCCTACACCCGCGGCGTCCAGCCGACCATGTATCGGGGACGCCTGTGGACCATGCGCCAGTACGCGGGGTTCTCCACGGCCGAGGAGACCAACCGCCGGTTCCGCTATCTCCTCGAGCAGGGTCAGACCGGCCTTTCGGTCGCCTTCGACCTCCCGACCCAG
>PMLK01000050.1:0-77420 GCA_003158875.1 Chloroflexota bacterium | reverse complement strand
CCTCAAGGAGTACATCGCCCGGGGAACGTACATCTTCCCGCCGCGGCCCTCGATGCGGCTCGTGACCGACATCTTCGAGTTCTGCTCGAAGGAGCTGCCGCGCTGGAACACCATCAGCATCAGCGGCTACCACATGCGTGAGGCCGGAGCCACCGCCGCCCAGGAGTTGGCCTTCACCCTCGCCGATGGCATCGCGTACGTCGAGGCTGCCCTCAGTCGTGGCCTCGACATCGACGATTTCGCCGACCGGCTGAGCTTCTTCTTCGCCTCGTGGAGCGAGCTCTTCGAGGAAGTGGCCAAGTTCCGAGCCGCACGCCGGATGTGGGCTCGGATCGTGAAGGAGCGTTTCGGCGCCACGAACACCCGTTCGATGGCGTGCCGTTATCACGTCCAGACCGCCGGCTCGTCGCTCACGGCCCAGTCGATCGACAACAACGTCGTCCGGACCACGGTCCAGGCTCTGGCCGCGGTCCTGGGCGGGGCCCAGAGCCTCCACACCAACTCCCGCGACGAAGCCCTGGCCCTTCCCACCGCAGAGGCCGCGCGTCTCGCGCTTCGTACCCAGCAGATCCTGGCCTACGAGTCGGGGGTGACCGAGACTCCGGATCCACTCGCCGGCAGCTACTACGTCGAGTCCCTGACGAACGACCTCGAGAAGGCCGCCAACGACTACCTGGCCGAGATCGACGCGCTCGGAGGCACCCTCGCCGCTATCGAGGCCGGCTACCAGCAGCGCCAGATCCAGGAGTCGTCATACCAAGTTCAGCGAGCTGTGGAGAGCGGCCGGAAGGTGGTCGTCGGCGTCAACAAGTTCCGCGACGAGGAGACCGCCACTCCCGCCCTTGAGAAGCTCGATCCGGAGGGTGAGCGGCGACAGGTTGCAAGCGTACGGAAGGTTCGTGCCGAACGAGATGCCGCGGCCTGGGATGCGGCTATGACCAGGCTCGAGGAGTGCGCCCGTGGCGACCAGAACCTCCTGCCGACGATAATCGAGGCCGTGAAAGCCTATGCCACCGTCGGGGAGATCTGCGATCGTCTGCGAACCGTCTGGGGCGAACACCGCGAACTGATCACCGTCTAGCCCGACTGGGCAGGAGATGGCTGGCGAGGTCGGTGGAGGGCAGGGCAGGGGGCTGGGACGGGTCCGAGGCGAGCTGCCGCCCGCAGCTGTCTGCAGCTGCCACTCGCTCTGCGCAGCTGCCCGCAGCTGCTACAAGCCACGCCCTCATTCGCAGCTGCGAGCAGCTGCCGATCTGCGAGATCCTGCCCCGGCCGAGGCCAAGATCACCTCGGAATGCCGGTCAATGCCTCGTTTTCGTACCATTCGCACGCCACTTGGTGGCCCGGACGACCATCTACGACCGAACGCCTGTCCGGTCCGAACCGTTTCACTAGTCGCAGGAGAGTCATGGATCAGCTCAAGTCCGCCCTTCCTGAGGGCATCGGTATTGGCAAGATCCACCACGTCGCCGTGGTTGTGCGCGACATGGATGCCGCCCTCGGCCTGTATGGCGATAAGTTCGGACTGGATGTCGAAGCCGTCATGGATATCGAGTACGACCACGTCGTCATCGGTTTCCTGCCCGTAGGCGAGGTCAAGATCGAGCTGGTCGCGCCCACGGACGACACAACAGGCACAGCCCGATTCCTGGCCACCAAGGGCGAGGGGTTCCATCACGTCTGCTTCGAAGTCCCCGACATTCAGGCCTCCCTCGACAAGCTCGCCGAGCTGGGTTTGACTCTCATCGACGCAGCCCCTCGGAAGGGCGGCGAAGGCCCGGTTGCGTTCGTGCACCCAAAGAGCTGCCACGGCGTACTCGTCGAACTGATCGAAGCCCCGGGTGGTCCGGCCTGGGAGAAGCTGGGCTACTAGGGATCGGGCGAACCCTTAGGCGAGGGCCACTATGGCAGTGACCCTAGATCGACCAGGCCAGCAGAACGTCCTCCGCGTCCCGCGCGCGACGGCAGAACTCGACCAGATCGCCGGCTGCCTCGCGCAGGATGGGCTTGTCATCGGCGTCGACGGCGCACTCCTCCAGTTCGATCAGGTCGATCCAGCGGGCCGCGATACGGTCGATTTGGCTGGGAGGCAGCGCCGCAACGTCGTCCACCCAGTGAGGGTCGACGCGTTCGACATTCCGGTCGACGATGCCCACCAGCCGGGATTGCTGCCTGCTCTCCAACTGGCTCAGAGAATCGCTGAAGTCGGCCGGGGTGGGGCTTGCGGTCACATCTCGAGCGGCCCGGGCGAAAAGATCGAGCCAGCCCGGATCCATGCGGCCGCCGAGGGACAAATAGGCTGAGAAGCGGCCGGCGTCATGAAGACCCGCCCAGTCGTCGATGCCGATTGCCAGAAGAATTTCACGGGCGTCGCCAGCCACGAGATCCATGAGCATGCCCACGACTGTGCCCCCTTGTTCTGACCAAATCCCGCAGCGAGCGACCTGACGTCGCTTCACGTTGCGGCTTTGCCGTGGTCGCCACGCTGCGAGACCGCCTGGCTTCCGGATCGCTGCGGCTCGGCCCGCCTTCGGGCATGGTTCTAGGGCCTGTAGCCGGCCTCCAGGAGCAATCGCGGCAGCTGAGTCGGCGAGTTGGCGACATGAACGCCGGCCGCTTCGAGCGCGGCGATCTTTTCCGCCGCCGTGCCGGATCCGCCGGAGATGATCGCGCCCGCGTGGCCCATGCGGCGGCCGGGAGGCGCGGTGCGTCCGGCGATGAAGGCCGCCATGGGGACGCCCTGGAGGTGTTCCGCGGCGAACCTGGCCGCCTCTTCCTCGGCCGACCCGCCGATTTCGCCGATCATCACGATCGCGTCCGTCTCGGGATCGTCTCGGAAGAGCTTGAGAACGTCCAGGAACGTGGTCCCGATGATCGGATCGCCACCGATGCCGACGCAGGTCGACTGGCCCAATCCCGCGTCGGTCATGGCCTGGACCGCTTCGTAGGTGAGCGTCCCTGAGCGGGATACGACACCGACCCGGCCGGGCATATGGATGGATGCCGGAATGATTCCTACCTTGGCCCGTCCGGGCGATGTGACTCCGGGACAGTTGGGACCGATGAGTCGGGCACCAGCGCGCCGGGCGGCTTCGACGGCCGGAATCATGTCCAGGGCCGGGATGCCTTCGGTGATGCAGATTATCGTTCCGATGCCGGCGTCCACTGCTTCCAGGATCGCGTCGGGTGCCCCGGACGCCGGGATGTAGATAACCGAGGTGTTGGCGCCGGCCTCTTTGGCGGCTTCGGCGACGGTGTCGAAGATGGGCACGGTGCCGTCGATGGCCTTCTGGCCGCCCTTGCCCGGCCGCGTGCCGGCCACAACCTTGGTGCCGTAGGCGATGGAAGCGCGGGTGTGGAACTCGCCCTCACGCCCGGTAATGCCCTGGACTACGACGCGCGTTTCGTTGCCGACCAGGATGCTCATCGAGCCGCCCCCTTCGAAAGCGCCACTGCTTTCTCGGCGGCCTCGTCGAGCGACGCGGCCGTCTCGAAATTCGCCTCAGTCAGGAGTCGCGCGGCCTCGACTGCGTTGGTCCCTACGATCCGGACGACCATCGGAACCTCCCGCTTCTGCTCAGCTCGGGCTTCGATCAGTCCGGATGCGACTTCGTCGCCGCGGGTGATCCCGCCGAAGATGTTCACCAGAATGGCGTTGACGTGTGGATCGGCGAGGATCAGCTCCATCGCGCCGCACACCGTCTCGCGCCTCGCGCCGCCGCCGACGTCCAGGAAGTTGGCGGGTTCGCCACCGTAATGCTTTACGAGGTCCATCGTGGTCATCGCCAGACCGGCGCCGTTGACCATGCAGCCGATCGTGCCGTCCAGGTGGATGAAGTTGATGCCGAGCCGGCGCGCTTCGGCATCCGTAGGATCCTCCTCGTCCAGGTCTCGGTATGCCTCGAGGTTCGGATGGCGGGCCAACCCCGAATCGTCGAGCGTGATCTTGGCGTCGAGGCAGACCAGTCGTTGCGTGGCGGAGCCGTCGGCGGCCCTTTCGGCGACGATCGCCAGAGGGTTTACTTCGACGAGATCGGCGTCGTTGGCCTTCATCGTGGCGTACAAGCCCTGGGCGATTTCGACGAAGGGAGTCAGGAGCGGGTCGCGCAGCCCGATGGCAAGACCCAGAGCGCGAGCCTGGAAGGCGAGCAGACCGAGGAGTGGATCGGCGGACACACGGTGGATCGCACCGGGGTTCTGACGGGCGACTTCCTCTATCTCTACGCCACCCTCGGCCGAGGCCATCAGCACGATGCACCGGCTGGCCCTATCGATGATCGCGCCCAGGTAATACTCCTTGACGATCTCGGCGGCGGCACCGACCAGGACTTTGCGAACGGTGATGCCTTTGATGTCCATGCCGAGAATCCGGGAGCCGACGTCGGCCGCTTCGTCTGCCGAACCGGCGAGCTTCACGCCACCGGCCTTGCCTCGTCCGCCGACCAGGACCTGGGCCTTGATGACGACCTTACCGGCGCCGGCGTCGAGGAACGACATGGCGGCGGCCGCGACTTCAGCGGATGTCCGAGCAACCTTCCATGGTGGAACGGGCAATCCCTGGGCCAGCAAAAGCGACTTTGCGTCGGCTTCCTGGATCTTCACGCCTTGCAGCTCCGATTCTGTCGACCGAGGGAGCAGCACGGTGTCGGCAGCGGCCCCGGCGATATTCCTGATCCTAGCAGGCGGACGCGGTGACACCTCGGTTATGAGACGGCTGTGCCGGACGGCAAGTAGCTCCGTCAGGTTGGCCGGCGGTCGCGGACGGAAGGGTGCCAGCCGTTCGCTCGTGCGGCTAGAATTCCGCACATGTCCCAAACAGTCACGCTCATCCCCGGAGACGGTATCGGCCCCGAATTGGCCGAGGCGACCAGGCGCGTCCTAGACGCCTCGGGTGTCAAGTTCGATTGGGAGGTTGTCGACGCCGGCGAGGCCGTCATGGCCAAGGAAGGAACGCCGCTTCCCCAGTCGGTTCTGGACTCGATCCTGCGCAACAAGATCGCGATCAAGGGTCCGATTACCACGCCCATCGGCGTGGGTTTCCGATCGGTCAACGTGGCCCTGCGCCAGACCCTCGGTCTGTACGCGAACCTCCGTCCCGTTCGGTCGATTCCCGGCCTCAAGACCCGCTACGACAACGTAGATCTGGTCATCGTTCGCGAGAACACCGAAGACCTGTACGCCGGTATCGAACACATGGTCGGCCCCGATGCGGCCGAGAGCATCAAGATCATCACCCGCGCCGCGTCGGAGAGGATCGCCCGCTACGCCTTCGAGTACGCCGTCGCCAACGGCCGCAAGAAGGTCACGGCCGTCCACAAGGCCAACATCATGAAGTTCTCCGACGGCCTATTCCTCGAGAGCTGCCGGACCATCGCCGCTCAGTACGAGGGCAGGATTGCCTTCGAGGACCGCATCGTCGACAACATGTGCATGCAGCTCGTCCAGAAGCCGGAGCTGTATGACGTGCTGGTTCTGCCCAACCTGTACGGCGACATCGTCAGCGACCTGGGCGCGGGATTGGTCGGCGGACTGGGCGTAGCTCCGGGTGCCAACATCGGCCCCGACGCGGCCGTCTTCGAGGCCGTGCATGGGTCGGCTCCCAAGTACGCCGGCCAGAACAAGGCCAATCCCACGGCCCTGATCCTCTCCGGAGTGTTGATGCTGCGTCACATCGGCGAGCAGGCCGCGGCGGAGCGGGTCGAGAATGCCGTGCGGGCGGTCATCGCGGAGGGTCGCTCGGTCACTTACGATCTGGGGGGCACCGCCGGGACCAGCGACTTCGCCGACGCGATCGTCGCCCGCCTCGAGTCGGGCTCCTAGCCGCTCAGCCTTAGCGCCGGCCGGACCACCCGGACCGACACCGAAACAACACCGCCCGGGCCAGCCCGGCGGACCAGTCTGGAGGCTCCATGCTTCTGCGCTACCGCGGCTCCGAGGGGATGGTGGCCTGGGCGTTCCATCGCATCTCGGGGATCGGGATCGTTGCCTTCGTCGTGTTGCACGTGTTCGACATCTTCCTCGCCGGCGCGAACCCCAACGCCTACGACGACCTACTCAAGTTCTACGCCAGCACACCCGGCCGGATGATGGAAGTCCTGATCGGCGCGGCGCTCTTCTATCACGCCCTCAATGGCATCCGGATCATGCTCATGGGCTTTTGGCCCCGGCTGACGCTGTACCACAAGCAGATCTGGTACGCGAACTGGGTCATCTTTCTGGGTGTGGGACTGCCCGGGGCGTTCATCATCATGCGACCGGCCCTGGGCCTGTAGAGGAGCGACGAAATGGCTATGTATTCGCGCTCCGGCCGTCCCCGCCCGCAGAGCGGCGGTTTCGAACTTGCGGCCTGGTACTTCATGCGGCTGTCGGGCGTGGCCCTGTTCGTGCTGGCCCTCACTCACTTCAGCCTGCAGCACTTCCTTAGCGACCCCAAGGACCAGACCGCGAGCTGGATATTCAACGAAGCCTGGAACAGTCTCCTGCGCCGCGGGGCGGACTGGCTGATGCTGATCATCGTCATGATCCACGGGGCCCTCGGCATGCGGACGGTCACGCTGGACTACCTCAAGGGCGGCAAGCGGATCTTTGCCATGTCCATCCTCTGGCTGGTCACGGCCGTTGTTCTGGCGATGGGCACGATCGTGGTCTTCACCGTCACGATGCCGGGAGCCTAGAACATGGATTACCCGTTTGACGCCATCGTCGTCGGCGCCGGTGGGGCCGGTCTCTGGGCCGCTCTCGAGCTGGCGCGCGAAGGCGTGAACACCGCCGTACTGACGAAGCTCTATCCCACTCGCNNGACTACCTCGTCGACCAGGACGCCGCCGAAGTCCTAACCCGTGAGGCTATCGAGACGGTCGTCGAACTGGAGCATATGGGTCTGCCGTTCAACCGAACGGCAGATGGCAAGATCGATCAGCGACGCTTCGGCGGGCATACCAGCAACTATGGCGAGAAGCCCGTCCGGAGAGCCTGCTTCGCGGCCGACAGAACCGGCNNGTTCTTCGACGAGTTCCAGGTCGTCGATCTCCTGTTCGAGGGCGGCGAGCCCGACAAGGGCGGCCGGGCGGCCGGCGTCGTGGCCTACCGTGCCGCCGACGGCGAACTTCACACGTTCCGAGCCAAGTCCGTTCTGCTGGCCACCGGCGGCTTCGGGCGGATGTTCCGCATCACGTCTAACGCCCACAGCCTGACCGGTGACGGCGTGGCCCTGTGCTATCGCCACGGCATCCCGCTCCAGGACATGGAATTCTTCCAGTTCCACCCGACCGGGATCGTGGGCATCGGGATCCTGCTCTCCGAGGCGGCGCGCGGCGAAGGCGGCACCCTCCTCAACGACAAGGGCGAGCGGTTCATGAAGGACTACGCGCCCAAGCTGATGGAGCTGGCTCCCCGGGACATGGTCAGTCGGGCCATGTACCAGGAGATCCGAGCCGGCCGGGGCATCGGCGGCAAGGATTACGTCTACCTGGATGTCCGCCACCTCGGCCGCAAGGTCATCGAGGAGAAGCTGCCGGACATCACGGATTTCGCCCGCATCTACCAGGGCGTGGAGCCGCTCAAGGAGCCGGTTCCGGTTCAGCCGACGGCCCACTACGCCATGGGAGGGATTCCGACCAACGTCAACTCCGAGGTCGTTCGCGACGACAAGGGCACGGTTGTGCCGGGGCTCTTCGCCGCCGGCGAGTGCGCCTGCGTCAGTGTTCACGGAGCCAACCGGCTCGGGACCAACTCGCTGGTGGATCTGCTCGTCTTCGGCCGTCGGGCCGGCCGGCAGATGGCCCGCTACGCCGCGAAGGTCGAGCGGCCCAGGCCGATCGCCGACGCAGTCGAGCCGGTCAAGGCCGAGTTGGAGGCGATACGCGGTCGGACGGCCGGCGGCGAGTCGGTCGCGATCATTCGATCTGAACTCCAGAACGTGATGATGGACAACGTGGGGGTCTATCGCGACGGCGAGCTGCTCGCGGTCGCCCTCGACAAGGTCAAGGAACTCGAGGCCCGCTACCAGAAGGTCGCCATCACGGACTGCGGCTCCGTCTTCAACACCGAATTGCTCGAGGCCCAGGAACTGGGCTACCTGCTGGACATCGCCCACGCCACCGTCACCTCAGCTCTGGCTCGAACCGAGAGCCGAGGCGCTCACTCCCGCGAGGACTTCCCCGAACGGGACGACAAGAAGTGGCTCAAACACACCCTCGCGTATCGAGGCAAGGACGGGCCGGAACTGCGCTACAAGCCTGTTTCGATCACTCGTTTCGAGCCCAAGCCGCGGACGTACTGAGGCTGCCCGATGGAAGTAACCCTTCGCATCCTCCGTTACGACCCGGACCTGGATAAGGCGCCGCACTGGGAGACTTACCAGGTCAGCGTCGATCCCATGGACCGAGTCCTCGACCTGCTTATCAAGGTCAAGGCCGAACAAGACGGCTCGCTCAGCTTCCGACGCTCCTGCGGCCACGGCATCTGCGGCTCGGACGCGATGTTCATCAACGGTCGAAACCGGCTGGCCTGCCGGGTCAGGGTCGACCAGCTCGGCAAGAAGATTTCGGTCGCGCCGCTACCCGGCCTGCCGGTGGTCAAGGACATGATCGTCGACATGAACGGCTTCTTCGGGAAGTACCGCTCGGTCAAGCCGTATCTGATCAACGACGAGCCGCCGCCGGAACGAGAGCGACGGCAGAGTCAGGTCGATCGCGCCCGCTACGACGACACCACCAAGTGCATCCTGTGCGCGGCCTGCACGACTTCATGCCCGTCGTTCTGGGCCCGGCCTGAATACGTCGGTCCGGCCGCGATCGTCCAGGCCCATCGCTTCATCTTCGATTCGCGTGACGAAGGCGCCGCCGAGCGGCTCGAGATCCTCGCCGACGAAGACGGCGTGTGGCGCTGCCGCACCATCTTCAACTGCGTGGAAGCGTGCCCTCGCGGCATCAACATCACCAAGGCGATCCTCGAGGTTTCCTCGGCGATCGTGGGGCGACGCGGCTGACGCGCGGCGACGACGGCGGCTGGGATTCCCTCTGGGATTCCGTCGACGCGCCCAACACATCCGGCGCCGACCCGAATCGGAAGAGAGTGGGGGAGCCTGCGCCCGGCCACCCGACCGGGCCGCGCCCCTCGACCACGCCACGGCCTTCGCACGCAGCCACGGCCGGCGCGATCACTTCCGCCGCTGCCGTACGGACCTTCATCATCCGGACGGACGGCGCAGCTCGCGGTAACCCGGGTCCGGCGTCGCTGGGTGCGGTCCTGATCGAATACTCCAGCCCGGACTCCCGGCGCCCAGATGCTCGTCCAATCGCCACGGTCTCCGAATACCTCGGCGTTCAGACGAACAACGTCGCGGAGTACACCGGCGTCCTTCGAGCGCTGGCCCTGGCCGAGGAACTGGGCGCCCAGGCGGTCGATCTGCTGCTCGACTCAAAGCTGATCGTCGAGCAGGTAAACGGCCGCTGGAAGGTTAAGGACGCCAAGATGATCCCGCTCCATGCCGAGGCGAAGGCTCGTCTGGCGCGGTTCGGACGTTGGAGCGCCACGCACGTGCCGCGGGCCCAGAACAAGCAGGCCGACGCCCTGTGCAATCAGGCCATCGACCGAGCCCTGGCCGGCGGCGATAGGGTCGTGGTGACGCGACCGCGCTGACGGCCGGCTATACGACCTTGAAGCCCTCGATGTCGGCTTCGGGTTGGGGATACTGAGGATCGAGGTCATCGATCGTGTCGGCGACGATCTCACTAACCGCCAGGTTGCGAAGCCAGTTTCGGTTGGCCGGTATCAGGTACCAGGGCGCGTAGTCGGTGCTTGTTTCGCCCAGCATTTCGCCGAACGCGGCACGGTAGTCGTCCCATAACTTGCGCTCGGCCGTATCGGCGATCGAAAACTTCCAGCGCTTGGTGGGATCGTCGATTCGATCCTGGAATCGCCGTCGCTGCTCTTCCTTGTCGATAGCCAGGAAGAACTTGAGGATCGTCACGCCCTCCTCGGTGAGCATCCGCTCCCAGTCGCGGATCTGTCGGTAGTGGCGCCGCCACTGCTCCTCGGGCTCGAGATGGTGGACGCGCACGATCAGGACTTGCTCGTAGTGGCTTCGGTTGAAGATGCCGATCTCGCCCTTGCCCGGGACGGCCGCGTGAATCCGCCACAAGTAGTCGTGGGCGGCTTCTTTGGCCGTGGGGATCTTGAACGAGGTGACGGGCGTGCCCTGGGGGTTGAATGCACCGGCGATGACGCGGATCGTGCCGTCCTTGCCGGCGGCGTCGATGCCTTGAAGAACGATGAGGACCGGGTGTTTGGCTTCCGCATATATCCGCTCCTGCAAGTCAGTCAGGTGCGTCAGGTGGTCGGCCAGGGCCTTCTCCGCGGAATCCTTGTCGTGACCGAAAGTGGCGGAACAATCGACAGAGGCCATGTCCACATTAGCGCCCGGCTTGACGCGCAACAGTTCGCGGAATCCGTCCTTGTTTGCATGTTTCGTGGACATCTAACCCTCCCGAAATGACGAGTTCGACAGCGTGTCCGACCATCCTAGCGGTAGCTCCTGGAAGCGGTATCTGACCTCGGTGACCGTCACGCCGCCCAGGTCGATATCCTGGCGGCCGCCGTCCGGACGCCAGCCCACGTGTTCGTAGAAGGCGCGACCGGCGGCGTTGGCCTCCAGGACCCACAACACGAGGCCAGTTGTTCCTCGTTGCCGCCATTCTTGAACCGCGGTCGACAACATGGCCCGGCCGGCGCCACTCCGCCACGCATCAGGCTGGACGTAGATCGCGTAGATCTCCGCCGCGGGGGGTGGGGAGCCGTCGATCCGCGGCGAGCCCTCGGCGGGTTGGAGGTCGTCGTCGCGCGGCGGGCCGCTTGCCACGAAACCGATGGCACGCCCGGCTCGATCCGCGACCCAGGACGGCGCCATGTCGTCGTCATCGCTCTCCAGTCGCATCCGCCATGCCACCTCTCGCGCGACTACGTTCAGGCCGCGCAAGTAGCCGGCCGGCAGTATTCCGCGGTAGGCGGCTTGCCAGCCGGCGACGCCGACCTCGGCGATGGCTTGCGCGTCGTCCGGCGAAGCGCGCCGTACTGAGATGGTGCTGGAGTCTGGAGTCTTGGTCACGTGGACTACAATCCCCACTCGACGAGTCGGCCGGATGATCGCGGAACCGGATCTTCGGGTTGCGGTTTCGAGGAAAGTCCGAGCTCCTCAGCGCAGGGTAGCGGGTAACGCCCGTCCGCCGTGAGGCGAGGACCAGTGCCACAGAGACGTAGCCTCGTTCCGGGTTCGCTCGGATCGGGGAGTGAAACGCGGCAAACTCTGCTCGGAGCAAGGCCAAATAGGAGGACGCGGTTCGGGCGTGCGGGCAACCGTACGATCGAGCGGAAGAGGTCGCGCTGCCCAGTCCTCGGGTCGGCCGCTAGAGCCGTCGGGCAACCGGCGGCCTGAGATGGATGATCGTCGCCGTGGCTTCGGCCGCGGCACAGAACTCGGCTTACAGGCCGACTCGCCGAACCATCTCGCCAGCCTGGTCAATCCTCGTCCGGACGGAAGGTGTGAAGGGCCGCGCACGAGGCGCAGATCGCGGAACTCGATTCCAGAATCCCCAGGGGCATCGGCAGCCGTCTGTCGGGATACAGGCAGCTGACCTCGTACGAAGCCTGGGAATCGTCCGGCAGCCGACTCAGGCGGCGGAAGGTACATCGCCGGATGCGCGCTGCGTTGGCGGGCGTGGCGGCGGGAGCGAACTCGGTTACGCGCTGAGGCAGAGCCATGATCTCTAGTGTGACCTCCGGAGGCGCGGACGGTAGCATCGCTTATGAGGGCACGGCAAGGATCGAAAGGTACTAGACTCGCGGCGACGGTCGCCCCGGATGAAGCCTACCCGGGCATGCACGAGCACAGGAGACTGCGTGGAGCCAGGCGGAGGATCGAGCAACCAGGACGAACGAGGGGAACGCACGCCGCCTGACGAGCAGCAGATGAGGTTCGGGCGGTCCCGCGTTGCCCGAGGATTCGACGGCTCCGCGGCCGACGACTCATCGTTCGGGCAGGGCGCCGCTTCGTTTGGGCAAGGTGCCGCCGCGTTCGGGCAGGGCGCCGCTTCCGGCAGGTCTCCTTCCGAGCAGGGGGACGGTGCTTCGTTCGGCCTCGGCCGGGTTTCGGGCAGCGGCGCACAGGGCGATGCCGGTGATGGGCTTCGGCGGGGAGGCTGGGCCGAGGCTCAGGCCGGAACGGGCCCGTTGCGCTGCCACTTCCTTCGCAGTGTCGGTGCGGATGGGCGGCTCGCAGATCCGCAGAAGACGGCGGTCCCGACGCACCGCTGCGCAGCCTATGGCGACCCACTGCCGCTGTCGCTGCGTCAGCAGGAGCTCGTCTGCCTGCAGCGCGTTCATGTGAGTTGCCCCCGCTATGTTCGAGGGACGCTCCTCGCCAATGAGAGTCAGACCGAGCCCGAGAAGACCGAAGACCGCGCCGGCGGGGTGCCGATAGTGATGATCGCCGGCATCTGTCTGGTCGTCGCCGCGGTTGCGGTGCTTCTCGGGTCGTTTCTTGGGGTCGGGCCACTTGCCAGCAGCTCGGCCGCGCCAGGGACGGTCGCGCAGGCGACCGCGTCGGCAACTGCGTCGGCGACCGACACACCACAGATAACGGTTGAACCCAGTGCTACGGCGACTCCCGTCGCTACGCGCACGAGTACGCCGGTCGCCACCGCCACCGCCACGGCCACCGTCAAGCCGACGGCAACAGCCAGGCCAACGGCCACCCCTCGGGCCAGTGCCACGTGGCCGCCTGGGGCCACGGCCTCGCGAATGAATCTGCTGGTTCCGTGCACGGGTCAGTCGAATTGCTACGTTTACACAGTCCGGGGCGCAGGACCGGCTCCCTCGGGAAACGGATCCAAAGTGGGGGACACGCTCGCCGGCATCGAGTGGTTCTTCGGCGTCACCGACGCCAAGGTGAGAGCCCTGAATCCAGGCATGCGAGTGCCTATCCGCCCCGGCGACAAGATCAAGATCCCGACTCCGACGCGGTGGAATTCGTAGCCTTCCGTCTGTCTCGCCAGGGGAGTGGCAGGTAGGGACGGACCTACCCGCTTGGGCAAGAGGACGCCGTCTCGGGCACGCTCCGGCGGGTCGAATGGCACTTCAACGCGACGCTGCCTCTGAGGCTTCATAGCTGACAAGGCCCGCGAATGTCGCGATGCCGCCGCAGCGAACGTAAGGAGCCCTCGAAATGGCGATCGGTTGGGGCCCCAGCATGGAAACCGGTGCACCGCTTCTCGACGCGCAGCGACGCGCCCTCGTCGAACGGGCCGATGCCCTGGTCGCGGCGATCGAGACCGGAGCGGACACCGCCAGCGTCGAGCGGGCGTTGCGCGAATTCGGGGACTACTCTGTCAGGCATTTCTCCGATGAGGAGGACTGCCACCTGCGGGGTATTTGCCCGACGCTGAAGTGGAACGGGGAAGCCCGGGCGGAACTCATCAAGATCCTGGCCAATTTCCGAGGGGCGTACGAGCTGGGTGGAGCTAGCCCGGCCCTGGCCGAGGACCTTGCCTGCCAGATGTCGCGCTGGGTCGGCCACTACATTCCGGGGCCGGTGACGACTCTGCCGTGCACGACCGCGCGCGACTAGCCCGGGAGTAACCCGCCACTCTCGCGGCACCGCCATAAGCGTCACACGCCGGACTGTGAGTCTGCTCTCAGCTTGACCCGGCCGGTCGTGCCCTGAGTCGCCTCGACTGACGGCACCTGCGGGTACGTGTGCCCGTCCTCGGCACGCTCGAACTCTCCAACCGCCGCGCTCTAGACGAGCCTGCCAGCGCCCTCCTTCCGGTGTAGTAGCGCCCGCGATCGGCCGTGTTCGAGTCGGCCTGGCAGGCCCAAAAGCGCCCCCAAAGCGGCCATCCCGGCCCTCGAAACGACCCCATTGACGCGCCCAAAGGGGGGTGTATGATCCAGCCAGTGGTGAATTGTGGTGGCTAGCGGTGAATGCATCCAGCGAATGACCTAGAATGTGGCAATCGGTGGTGAATCTTACGCCGCGTAAGCCCTGGAGAGGCCCTCAAGTGGATCGACGTCATCGGTAGACAGGCGATCGGCTGATGTTCATTGGTGAGTACAGGCATTCGGTAGACGCGAAGGGTCGGGTGGCAATCCCGGCCCGGTTCCGCCTGCAACTCGAACAGGGCGCGGTCGTCGTTCGGTGGGTCGAGGGCTGTGCCGCGATATTCCCAAAGGCCGCTTTCGAAGCCCTGGCCGAGAAGGTCTCGTCGCTGCCGATCGCCAACGAGCAGGCTCGCGCGGTGTCCCGGTTCCTGTTCTCGAGTGCGTTCGAGGTCGAGCGCGATCCTCAGGGTCGAGTGGTGCTGCCGGCCGCGATTCGCGAATGGGCCTCGCTCGGGTCGGAAGCCGTGATCGTGGGAGCGGGTGAGAGGGTCGACATCTGGGCGCCCGAGGTTTGGGCGGCCAAGGGCTTCGGCTCGCCTGAGGAACTCTCGGACGCCTTGAGCGGGCTGGGTCTCTGATGAAGCGCACGAAATCCGACGCTGCTCTCGACGAGAAGACGGCTGCCGCCGGCTCTCCCGAGGGGGGCGCCTATCTGAGGGCAGGGCACCTGCCGGTGATGTTGGGCGAGGTTATTGAGACTCTCGCTCCTCGTTCCGGCAGCCTTCAGATCGACGCCACCCTCGGTGGAGCGGGCCATGCGGAACGAGTTCTGGAGGAGTCGTCACCGGACGGTCGCCTCCTCGGCCTCGACGCCGATGCCGCCGCCATCGCTCGGAGCGCCGAGAGGCTGGCGCGTTTCGGCGACCGAGTTGTGCTGCGCCAGACCAACTTCGGCGACGTGGCTCAGGTTGCGCCCGCGGCCGGTTTCGGTCAGGTGGACGGCATTCTCCTGGACCTCGGTCTGTCCAGCTACCAGCTGAGCGACACGGAACGCGGCTTTGGATTCCGGGCGGGCGGTCGACTCGACATGCGCTTCGACACGAGCCGCGGCCGGCCCGCGGCCGATCTCCTGGCGACGATGGAAGCGGCTGAAATGGCCGCTCTGTTCCGCAAGTATGGCGAGGAACCGTTTGCCGGCCGTATTGCGCGGGCAATAGTCGAAACGCGTCGACAGGTCCCGGTCGACACGGCCGAGCAGCTCGCAGCGCTGGTCGAGCGGGCCGTGCCGGCCCCCAAAGCGCGTCGGACACATCCGGCGACGCGTGTCTTCCAGGCTCTACGGATCGCCGTCAACGACGAACTCGGCGCGCTGGAGGCCGGCCTGGCCGCGTCACTGGTTCTGCTGCGGCCAGGTGGCCGCCTCGTCGTCCTCAGCTACCACTCGTTGGAAGACCGGATCGTCAAAAGGTTCATAGCCGCGGAGCAACGCGGTTGCGTCTGCCCGATTGAGGTCCCGATCTGCGTCTGCGGACGGAGCCCCAGTCTCCGCTCTCTCGGGAAATCTCGTACGCCCAGTTCCGAGGAAGTTGCCGCAAATCCGCGTTCGCGGAGCGCCCGACTTCGTGGCGCCGAACGAATAGCGGCCTAGTCCGAGCAGGGAGAACTCGATGAGCAAGCAGCACGAATCCAACCGCCGCCGAGCATACGGTCGTCGCCAGCACGAGATCAACGAGCGCCCCGACCGCACTTCCGGCTATACAGCGGAAGGCTCGAAGGCCGAACTACCGTGGCCCCAGGACCGCTGGACGGCGTCCCTCGTCCGTCCTCTGGACGCCGATTGGCCGAATAGCGGTTCGGCACGCTGATGTCTGTCTACGAGGGCGCGCGCCCTCGCTCAACGCTCCTTCCGCGGCGGCGCCTGGAGTCGACCCTCCTCCGGCCCCAGTCGCCGCCGTCTGCCCGTCGCCGCCCTCGCGTCGTCATGCGTTCGCGACCGCGCCCTCGGTTCTTCGGCATGGCCATAGGCGTGATCGTCGTGGCGTTCCTGCTCAGCTTCTTCTCACTGGTTCAGACCGTGCGCGTGTCTGCCTCAGGCTACGACATGGATGTGCTGAACCAGGAATACGGCCAGCTCCAGAACCAGAGTCAGCAGGACATCTCCGACATCAACCGGCTGGACAGGGAGTCCGCGATTCGGCGCCAGGCCATCGCGACAGGTCTCTCCGAGCTGCCGCAGCCGATCATCATTCCGGCTCGCTGAGAGCCCACCAACATGCTCGGTCGGACTGACTCCAGGGCGCGTCTACTGCTTCTCCTTGCCGTGATGCTCGCCATCTCGTCGGGAATGGCGATGCGGCTTGCCTATTGGCAGGTGAATCAGCACGCCCAACTGGCCGCCCTTTCCGGTTCCGATACGTACTCGCAGCGCTACATCGCGGCCAAGCGAGGAACGATCTACGACCGGACTGGGACCATTGTTCTGGCCGAGACGATTTACGAGTACCGCATCGTGGGCGACCTTCATGCCCTGACGGACGCGGACCGACAGAAGATCGGCGACCAGCTCGTCGACTACCTGGGCCTTGATCCTACCGATGAGGCCACCCTGAGGGCTAGGCTTGCGGGCCAGGGATATTACGTGGTTCTGGCAGTGAACCTTGACGCCTCGACGGCGAAGGAGATCACCGACGCCCAAATGTACGGCGCGATGACGACCCTCACGCTGGAGCCCACACCCGTCCGGGTCTATCCGCAGGCCGGCGGGGCGCCCGGCACTTCACTCGCGGCTCAAATCCTGGGCTTCGTGAATGATTCCGGGGTCGGCCAGTACGGGCTCGAGCAGCAGTACGACAAGATCCTGGCGGGCAAGCCGGAGATCGTCAGCGTCGATCCGAACACACCCGGGCCCGCCGGCGAGCACATCGTTGACGTGGGCAGTCCTGGCCAGGACATTCGCACGACAATCGACGTCGGCCTCCAGCTGCAGGTCGAGCAAGAGGTTCTTTCAACCTGGCTCGCCGACAAAGCGCGGGCCGTTTCGGCGAGCGTGATGGATCCCAAGACGGGAGCGATCCTGGCCGAGGCCACGTACCCGTCGTATGACGGAAACCAGTACTCGCAGGTCGCGTCGCAAGACCCCTCTCGTTTCCGCGACCCGATGATCAGCGAGGTTTACGAGCCCGGATCCGTCTTCAAGATGCTTACCGCCTCGGCGGCACTCCAGACCAAGACGACGCTTCTCACTACCCGACTTAACGACACCGGAGTCATGAAGCTCCCGGGCGGGCAGGAAGTTGCCGACGCCGACCGCAAGGCCAAGGGCATGATGTCATTCGCCGACATCGTGGCCTGGTCGCGAAACGTAGGCGCTTCCAAGGCAGCGTTCCGCCTCGGCAGCACGACGGCTTCCGCATCAGCCACTCTCTACAAGACGTGGCAGGCGTACAGCATCGGCCAGCCGACCGGTATCGACCTGGCCGGCGAGGTCGCCGGCATCTATCGCGACCCCACCACGACACCCTGGGCACAGATCGATCTGGCCAACGCTTCGTTCGGCCAGGGAGTTGCGGTGACGCCGATGCAGATCATGCGTGCCTACTGCGTCATGGAGAACGGTGGATTGTCGGTGACGCCCCACGTCGCGGATTGGACGTCCGTAGGCGTCACTGCCCCCAAGTCGGACGGTCAGCGCGTAATCTCGGCAAGTCTCTCGGCATCGTTGACGGGTCTTATGGAGCACGTCGTAACAACGGTTCCTTCGTACAACCAGGCCACCTACATCGCCAACTACTACGTCGGCGGTAAGACCGGAACGGCCCAGATCTGGGATCCCAATCTCAATAACGGGGCCGGCGGCTGGAAAGACCCCTTCTACAACTACAGCTTCTACGGTTGGGTCGGTACCAACAGCCCCGACCTGTCGATAGGCGTCGTCATCTATGAAGCCACGCCCACCAAGGTGGGCCAGGGCGTTCTGGCGATGCCCGTGCAGTCAACTCAGCTCTTCCGCCGCATCGCTCACGACGCCGTAGTAACGATGAAGATCCCGGCGAGCAAGAACGGACCGGCCTCGCCGAGCAAGAAGAAAACGAAGTCGTTGGGGTGAGTTCGCAAGTCCGCACCGGCCAGGGAAGGCTGTGCGACACTGGGCGGGTGACGGATACTCGCAACAGGAATCCGCGACGCGCGGGCTCCAGAACGGCCTGTCTCGACGGATTGGTCCGCGAGCACGGCAGCACCGGTTCGGGAGTGATGGGAGGATCGCACTCGACCGGTCAGGAGGCTGAGTGAAAGAGCACGGGGTCGAGTTCATCCAGGGGCTGCTGCTCGCCTTTGCGTGCATGGTCATCCTGATGCCGGCTTTCCTGCGGCTTTTGCGCTGGCTCGGCATGGGCAAGCAGATTCGCGAAGACGGCCCCGGCACCCATCTGGTGAAGCAGGGCACGCCCACGATGGGTGGGGTCCTCATCGTTGTGGTGACGCTCGTCCTGGCCGCAGTGTTTGGGGCTTTCGATGCCTCGACCTACTCGCCGCTCTTCGTGCTCGCCTTAGTCGGCGCCCTCGGGGCGATCGACGACTACATGAACGCCAGAACTGGCAACGGGATTCGCGGCCGCCACAAGATCCTGTGGCAGCTGATCGTGGCGACGGTCGTGGCTGTCTACGTCCAGAACCATTTTGGCTTCAACGGCTTCCGCGTGCCGTTCGTAGGCAATGTTCAGTTCATGTATGAGATACCGCTCCTGGGCCACGGCATAGAAATCGGTGCCGTTCTCTTCGTCGTGGTGGCCGTGATCGCGATCGTCGGCTGCAGCAACGGCGTCAACTTGACGGACGGTCTCGACGGCCTGGCGGGCGGCACACTCGTCTTTGCGTTCATCAGCTTCCTGATAATCGCCCTGCTCAACGAACCCCACCAGCCCAACCTGGCGATGGTGATCGCGATCGCAATCGGGGCAATCATGGGTTTCCTGTGGTTCAACGTGCATCCTGCCCAGGTTTTCATGGGCGATTCGGGTGCCCTGTCGCTGGGCGGCATGCTGGCGGTTATCGCCCTCATCACCGGTCAGGTGCTCATCCTGCCGCTCATCGGCCTGATCTTCGTTCTCGAAGTTGCATCCGACGTCATACAGGTGGGCAGCTTCAAGCTCCGAGGCAAGCGCGTATTCCGGATGGCGCCTTTGCATCACCACTTCGAACTCGGTGGCTGGGACGAGGAGAAGATCACGATGCGCTTCTGGATCGTNNTGCTCGGGGTGACGCTCTTCGTCGCCTCGATTCCCAAGTAGCCGATGGCAGTCTCGGTCGTCGACCTCGACCGTCTGACCGCCGCCGGCGTCCGATCCGGCGCCCTGGCCGGCAAGCCGATCACGGTTCTTGGTCTGGCACGCAGCGGCATCGCCCTGGCGCGCTTCTTCGCGGATGCCGGGGCTGAGGTCACGATATACGACGGTCGAGCGGCGTCCGAATTGGAGTCGGCGATCGATATGCTGGGCGGGCGGCGCATGGACCTCAGGCTCGGCCCCGACGTTCAGCCGGCCTCGACCTGGACCGGCGCGACTCTGATTGCTACGTCCCCGAGTATCAACCCCGACTTTCCCACGGCCGAGCCGCACCTCCGCGCCGCCCTCAGGGCCGTCGTCGACGCCAATCGCCGCGACCCGACCAGCGCGCCAGCGCTCGTCAGTGAAGCGGACCTGTTCCTGCGACTCTGCCCGTGCCCCACGGTTGGGGTAACGGGCACTAAAGGCAAGACGACGACTTCGTCGCTGCTGACCGCGCTGCTGGCAACCGATGCCGCTCACCCAGCCGTTCTGGGCGGCAACATCGGTATTCCGCTAGTGGAGCGGCTCCTGGAACTAACACCCGAGCATCGGATCGTGATCGAGTTGTCGGAGCTGCAGATGCCGACGCTGTCTCGAGGCACGACGGTCGCGGTCTACACCAACGTCACAGCCGATCATCTCGATCGCCACGGCTCGCTGGAGCGCTACCGGGCCGTCAAGCGCCGCCTCGCCGAGATGGTCGACCCCGACGGCGCTCTCGTTCTCAACGCCGACGATCCGGTCGTGGCCGGGTACGCCTCGATCGGGACGGCCGACGTTGTCACATACCGGCGCGGCCCGGCAGCCGCCGGCGGGCTCGGCGTCGAGGGCGGCTGGATCCTCGCGCGCAACGTGGTCCGGCCCGCGGCGACGGGTGGGGGCCCGGGCCGGCCGGAAATCGGCGGTCGAATCATGCCCGTTGCCGAGCTGGCCATCCCCGGTGACCACAATGTGTCCAACGCGATGGCCGCGATTGCCGCCGCCCTGCTGTTCGGGCTGAGTCCGGAGGCCATTCGGGCGGCGGCCGGCACGTTCAGCGGCGTCGAACATCGTCTCGAGAACGTGGCCGTCGTGGCCGGGGTGCGGTTCGTCAACGACTCACAGGGAACTCAGCCGGACGCGGTTATCGCGGCGCTGCGGGCCTTCCCCAAGCCACTCGTGCTCATTGCCGGCGGTCGCGACAAGGGCGTGGATCTATCGGGGCTGGGTCCGGTAGCGGCCCAGCGAGCGGACGCGGCGGTTCTCATCGGGGAGTCGGGCCCGACGCTGGCGCGCATGTTCAGGGCGGACGGCGTGCCGCGGGTGGAACTGGCCAGTTCGCTCGATGACGCCGTGGATCGCGCCGATGCCATTGCCCGTGACCTCATGGCTGCCGCCGAGCCGGCCGCAGGTGCGAGCGCCGAACCGAGCGGCGAGGCGACCGTGGTGCTGAGTCCAGCCGCGGCCAGCTTCGACATGTTCGTCGATTACGCCGCACGCGGCCGCGCCTTCCGAGCGGCGGTAGCCTCTCTCGCGGAGCGGCGCAACGGCGAAGGGTCGGCGCGATGAACCGGCGGCCCGACTACCTCGACTTGCCGGACGCGCCGGTCGAGACGGAGCACGTCCATCGGTACAGCGGCTCGGCCCGTCTCAGCCCGGTCAGCACCAGGCAGCACGCCCTGAGTAATCCGAGCGTTTTCGAGCGCGACGCTCACGAGCCGGACTACGTGATCCTCGTTGCGGTCGTGGCCTTGTGCGCCATCGGCATGTTGATGGTCTATTCGGCGTCGGCCATTCCGTCCTACGCGGACAACCAGGACATGTTCGCCCTGGTGGCGCCACAGGTGCTCGCGGGCGTACTCGGCTTAGCGGCGATGGCCTTCTTCATGCGCCTCAACTACCGCTATCTGCGCGTAGTGAGCGTTCCGCTGGCGGCCGTGGCGATCGGGATGCTCGTCGTGGTCCTGCTACCTCAGGTGGGCGTCGTTCACAACGGCTCTTCGCGCTGGCTGCACCTCGGTCCGATGCCGGATATCCACCCGGCCGAAGTCGCCAAACTAGCCCTGGTCATATACCTGTCCCACTGGCTGGCGACTCGCGGAAGGGAGATACGCAGCTTCTGGCGAGGTTCGGTTCCGATGGCGATCATCGTCCTGCCATTCCTGGCCCTGGTGGTTCGCGAGCCAGACCTCGGCACGGCCTCGGTAATCATCTTGATCGTCTTCTCGCTGTACTTCATCGCCGGGGCCAACTTGCTTCACCTGGCGCTGGCCGGGGCGGTCGGCTTCGTCGGCGGCGTGGCAGTCATCCTGGCGGTCGGCGACTACCCGCTGCGGCGAATTCAGACGGTCATCAATCCCTGGGCCGGTCCGCAGGACGCGGGCTATCAGACGATCAAGAGCCTGGAGGCAATCAGCGCCGGCGGCCTGCTCGGCACCGGGCTTGGCAACAGCAAGGTGTACGTACCGGGCGACGTCAACGACTTCATCTTCTCCGTCATCGCCCAGGAACTGGGTTTGGCGGGCGGCGCCGTTGTGATCCTCCTCTTCGTCGCCTTCGCCTACGCCGGCATCAGAACCGCAGTCCGTGCGCCGGACACATTCGGAGGGCTCGTGGCGGCTGGCATCACAGCTTGGATATGCTTCCAGGCACTCATCAACATCGGCGTCGTCGTCGCGGTTGTGCCGGTAACGGGAATAACTCTGCCTTTTGTCTCCGCGGGAGGCACGTCTCTGACGGTCAGTCTCGCGGCCGTGGGCATTCTTCTCTCCATCTCGCGCGAAACCGTTCAACGAGGTTGGATCAGTGCGTCTTCTGATAGTGGCCGGGGGCACGGGCGGACATATCTACCCGGCTCTCGCCGTCGCTCGGTCGCTGGCGGATAGCCCCCAGACGCCCGAGTTGCGCTGGCTGGGAGGCCATCGCGGTCTCGAGGCGGCGGTGGTTGCGGATTCGGGCATCCCTTTCCGGCGGATGCTGGTCCGCTCGCTTCGCTCCGTGGATCTTGACCTGCACGTGATAGCCGATCCGATACGGCTCGGCCTTTCCGTGCCACAGGCGTTCGTCTCGCTGCTGCGGTGGCGGCCGGCGGCGATTTTCACGACGGGCGGCTACGTGGCTCTGCCCGCCCTGCTGGCGTCTGCGCTGTTACGGATCCCGGTCGTCATGTGGGACGGAAATGTGGTGCCGGGTCGGAGTGTCCGGGTGACGGCCCGATTCGCCGACTGCCTGGCGGTCGCCTTCGAGAGCACTTGCCGGGTCCTGGCGCGCCGCAACAAGCCGTGCTTCCTGACCGGGACGCCGATTCGGAATCCGGAGATGGGTGGCCGGAGGGCAGCCAGGGCCGAACTTGGTATTCCGGACGAAGACAGGCTGCTGCTCATCTTCGGCGGATCGCAGGCGGTGCGGAGGTTCAACTCCGCGGTTGCGGAAGCGCTGAGGCGGCTGGTCGAGACGACGCGCGTAATCCACGTCACGGGCGACGCCGGTTTCGACGCGGCCGTCGCCGACCGGGAAGCCTTGCCGGAGGAATTGCGTGATCGATACCGACCCGAGCGGTTCCTCACCGACGGCATGACCACGGCGCTCGCCGCTGCCGACATCGTTGTGGGTCGGGCCGGGTCGTCGACGCTTGCGGAGGTTGCGGCCTTCGGCCTGCCGATCGTGGTGGTGCCGTATCCCCATGCCGCGGGACATCAGAAGAGCAACGCCGAGGAAATGGTCCGGGCCGGAGCCGCGCGACTGGTCGAGGACGATGCGTTTGACGCGGATGCGCTCCTGGCCGCGGCAGCCATCCTCGATGACCCCAGCGAGCGAGCGGCCATGTCCGCGGCCGCTCGGACCCTGGCCCGACCCGGGGCCGCGGAGTCGGTGGCGATGCTGGTGATGGCCGCGGCAGAGCGTCGCCCGTTTCCGGCCGCGGCCTATATAGAAACGGTGTCGCGCGGCCGCGATGGGGGAGTGGCTTGATGAGCGCGCCGCAACCCGGTGCCGGGGCCGTGCCCGGCCCGGAGTCCATTGCCGATCGCGCCGCGGCCGTCGTTCATGCTGCGGGTGCGAAGGGGCATCGCCACGAGCCATTGGCCAAGCACACCACGATGCGCGTCGGCGGCCCGGCCGACGTCCTGGTCGAGGCGCGGGACGTCGCCACGCTGGTCGCTCTCGTCCGCGCCGCTCGTCGAGCGGCGGTTCCGGTGACGGTGTTGGGCAGGGGCAGCAACGTCGTCGTGGCGGATGAGGGTATTCGGGGACTCGTGATCTTGTCGAAGGCCGAGGGCTGCCGCGTCGAGGACGATCGCTTGATCGCCGACGCCGGCTTGCCGCTCGCCCGCGCCGCGACGGTGGCTCAGAAGGCGGGTCTCGCCGGTCTGGAGTTCGGTCTGGCGATTCCCGGCACCGTGGGCGGAGCGATCTGGGGCAACGCCGGAGCCCACGGTTCGGACATCGCGACGGTGCTTGAATCCGTGAACGTCCTGCGGACGGACGGCGCCGAAGCCACGGAGCCGGCCTCGGCCCTTCTGCTCAAGTACCGCGACAGCCGGATCAAGGGTTCGTCGGGCGGCAAGACTACGGGTGAGTTGATCCTGACCGCGACGTTCCGTCTCAACCTTGCCCACCCCGGCGCGGTGAAGGCCCGCCACGAAGAGATTCTGCGCTGGCGTCAGGAGCACCAGCCGCTCAACAAGCCGAGCGCCGGAAGCGTCTTCCGCAATCCGCCCGGCGACTCGGCTGGGAGACTCATCGAAGCGGTCGGGTTCAAAGGCAGGCGCCTGGGCGGCGCCGTCATCAGCGAAAAGCACGCCAACTTCATCGTCAACGAGGGCGGGGCCACAGCGGCCGATGTCCATGGCCTGGCGGACACGGCGCGGGACGCCGTCCGGGCCCAGTTCGGGATTGACCTTGTCTACGAGGTCCAGTTCATCGGCGCCTGGCCGGATCAGCCATGACGGGCCACGTCGCTCCGTCACGCCGCCCGTCGGCCCAGGTGCGTCGCACATCGGTCAAGCGCCGCTCGCCCGGGCTGAACTTCACGCAGATCCTGGCCGTCGGGCTGATTGCCGCGTTCGCGTCGGCGATCGTCGTGGTTGGGATGTCGCCGACCTTTGCGGTCCGGAACATACAGATTCACGGCGCCACGTTTACCGATGAAGCCGTTGTGCGCTCGATCGTCGGCATGGACGGCAAGCCGAACGCGTTCGGCCTGGACAGCAGCGGCATCGCCGCGACGCTGGTTCGGCTGCCTGCGGTCGAGTCGGTGTCGGTTCAAGTGGAACTGCCGTCGACGGTCGTGGTGAACATCGTCGAACGCAAACCGCGGCTCGTCTGGGCGATAGGCAGCCGTCGCTTCGTCGTCGACGAGAACGGCCTCATCTTCGGACTGGTCGACACTGCCGGCAACCCAATTCCGTCGGCGGCCGGACCGTTGCCGACGCCGGGCGAGGAGGGCGACGCGACCGATTCGCCGGAGGCGACCGATTCGCCGGCCGACACGTCCTCGCCTCCGATGCCAACGGCCTCGCCTACACCTGAGCCCACGGCCGTCACGACGCCTACGGCCAAACCCAAGGCCACCCCCAAACCGACGCACACGAAGAAGGGCGCGACCGGCAAGGCCACACCGAGTCCCACAGCCGGTCAATCAGCGTCGGCAGAACCGGTAGCGAATCCGTCGTTGGTGCCGTCTCTCGTGCCGGCGCCCACAAGCGATTCAGCAGCCGAGTCCGGCCCGGGGGCCCTGGCCCTGCCGGTTGTGTTCGACCGACGCGCCACGGACGCGCATCTCGATCTGGGCGGCGTGGTCGACGATGTGAGTCTCGACGCCGGCTATCGGATCGGATCGCTGACCACGTCGGACCTGGGAAGCAGGGCCACGGCCCTGGCCGTGGTTCTGGACGACCAGCACGGCTTTACGCTGAGCTCGGTGCCTCAAGGCTGGGTTGCCGACTTTGGCTTCTACGCACCCACGGTCCGCAAGGTCACGATCATCCCGACCCAGGTCCGCGACCTGGGTTCTGCTCTCGCCAAGTGGGGCGAGGACAAGGTCGGTTGGGTCTTCCTCGTGTCCGATGTCGGTGGCAATCAGATAAACACAGTGATACTTAGATAGGCGTCGGACGGCCGTGGTTGCCCGGCCTCCCTCGCGTCGGTTAGCCTTCACGTTGCAACCGGGTTCGCAATAGCGGCGTCGTCGGCCGGCCATTCAGACAAAGCCTCGAGGTCGGGGCCATCACCTAGGATGGGGAGCGAGTGGAACGCGAAGCAGTGCTCGTCGGAATCGATGTCGGCACGAGCAAGGTGTGCGCTCTCATCGGCGAAGTTGCCCGTGATGGCACTCTTACCATCGTAGGCAAAGGCATGGTCCCGGCCAGCGGGCTCAAGAAGGCCGTAGTGGTCAACATCGATCAGACCGTACGGTCGATCTCGGGTGCGGTCGAGCACTCCGAACGACTCTCCGGCTATCAGATCGATCGCGCTTTCGTGGGCGTCGGCGGTCAAAACGTCGAGAGCCAGAACTCGCGTGGTGCCGTGGCTGTGACCGGCCATCAGCGCGAAGTCACGCGCGAGGACATCGATCGGGCTCTGGAAGTGGCCAGGGCCGTCTCGATTCCGTCCAGTCTGGACGTTCTACACGTTTTGCCGCGCGGTTTCATCGTCGACGGCCAGGAGGGCGTCAAGGACCCGCTCGGCATGAGCGCGGTCCGGCTCGAGATCGAGACTCACATCGTCACGGCGTCCGCCACCGCCGTCCGCAACCTGGCCAAGTGCGTACAGCACGCCGACGTGAAGATCGACGAGCTGGTGGCGAATTCGCTGGCCTCGGCCGAAACGGTCCTGTCGGACACCGAAAAGGAACTCGGTGTCGGTGTGGCCGACATCGGCGCCGGAACGATCGACCTGGCGCTCTTCCTGGACGGCTCGCCGTTCAAGACGGTCGTACTGCCCGTCGGCGGCAACAACGTGACCAACGACGTGGCGATCGGCCTCAAGACGAGCCTGCAAGTCGCCGAGGAACTTAAGATCGACCACGGCACCTGCGACCTGTCTACGGTGGTCGGCGACGAGATGATCAATGTCGCCGTACTGGGCGAGGCCGCGGGCCGGACGGTTAGCCGCCTGGATGTCTGCCGGATCATCGAGGCCCGGATGCGAGAAACGTTCGAGATGATCGCTGCCGAGATCCACTCGGCCGGCGAGGGCGTCCTGCCGGCCGGATTGGTTCTGACGGGCGGGGCTTCGCAGCTCGCCGGCGCGGCCGCTCTGGGTCGCGAGGTGCTGAACATGCCCGTTCGAGTCGCCGGTCCAACCGACGTGGCGGGCCTGACGGACAACATCATGAACCCGGCCTACAGCACCGCCATCGGCCTGCTGTACTGGGGCGCCAAGGGGCTCGAGTCGAGCGATCGGCTGCCTTATCCGACCGCGCCCGTAGGCGATCTGCCCGGGCGAGTCCGGGACGCTATCCGGCGGCTCTTCCCATAGACCGGCTGCCACCGAGATGAAGTCCGTCGAGATCGACATTCGCACGGGGAACCGGCGCGGCCTGTTCGACTTGACCGGCGCGTGCGAGCAGTTCGTGGCCGGTGAGGGCGATGGCTTGTTGAGCGTCTTCGTACCGCATGCCACGGCGGGGCTCGTCGTCATGGAGTTGGGCGCCGGCTCGGACGTGGATCTGGTCACGGCCCTGGATCGGTTGTTGCCACGCGACGAGCGCTGGGTTCACCGCCACGGATCCGCGGGTCACGGCGCCGATCACCTCGTATCGATGGTGGCCTCGCCGTCGCTCACTGTACCGGTGGTGGACGGCCATCTGACACTTGGGACGTGGCAGTCCATCGCGCTCCTGGACCCAAACCAGGACAACGCCACGCGGTCCGTGAGGCTCTCGTTCCTGAAGGGCTGACCGAACCTGCGGGCCTTGCGGAGTTCCACCGGAAGAACGCCAAATCCGGCCGATCTCAGGTTTCGAGGCGGTCGGGCGAATATTAGCACACGTGTTCACACGCCCTTCGTGAAGGTCTCGTTTCAACGTGCGGTTTGTATGCCATATGTACGCGTTTAGGCGTATACTCCCGCTAATCCGCGCCAGCCCCGTTACAAGCAGTGCTCTACCAGTCTCGGGGGGGGCCGGACCGAACGACGACGCATCTGCCGGAGATCCACCGGAGGATCAGGAATGCCGCTACGGTCCGATTCCGAGAACTTCGCGCTGATCCGAGTGATCGGCGTAGGAGGCGGCGGAAGCAACGCCGTCAACCGAATGATCAGGGCCGAGATGATGGGCGTGGAGTTCATTGCCTGCAATACGGACGCGCAGGCGCTGCTCCAGTCGGACGCCCCTCACAAGATCCGCATCGGCGACAAGATCACGCGCGGTCTGGGCGCGGGAGGCGACGCCACCGTAGGCCAGAAGGCCGCGGAAGAAGACTCCGAGAAGATCGCCGACGCGCTGCGCGATTCGGACATGGTGTTCATCACCGCCGGATTGGGCGGCGGCACCGGTTCGGGCGCCGCGCCTGTCGTCGCCGAGATCGCCAAAGAGCTGGGCGCCTTGACCATCGGCGTCGTCACCAAGCCGTTCTCGTTCGAGGGCCAGCGCCGCAAGATCATCGCCGAGCGCGCCGCGGATGAACTCCGGGCCAAGGTAGACACTCTGATCACCATCCCCAACGACCGTCTGCGGGAGGTCGTCCAGAAGAACACCTCCATGGTCGAGGCGTTCCGTTACGTTGACGACGTGCTCCGCCAGGGCGTTCAGGGCATCTCGGACATCATCACCGTGCCGGGTCTCATCAATCTGGACTTCGCCGACGTGCGCACGATCATGCGCGACGCCGGGTCGGCCCTCATGGGCATCGGCCGGGCGAGCGGCGACAGCCGAGCTCTGGACGCGACGCGCCAGGCGATTGCCAGCCCGCTGCTCGAGCTGAACATCAACGGCGCTCAGGGCATCTTGTTCAATATCACCGGCTCCTCGAACCTGAGCCTGTCCGAGGTCTGGGAAGCCGCGGAGGAGATTCGCGCCGTGGCGGACCCGGAGGCCAACATCATCTTCGGTACGGGCTTCGACGAACGGCTGGCGGACGAGGTCATGATCACGGTCATCGCTACGGGCTTCGACCCCAGCCGCAAGCGCGAACCGCAACGCCGCGAGACTGCTTCGCAGACGCCGGTCTTAGTGCACGCGGCGCGGCCGGATCCGATGGACTTCCTGACCGAGATGGATCGCGCCCAGCGAATCCATTCCCCGGAGCCGCAGATCGTCAACGTTCGCTCGGCGGGCACATACGGACCGAGCGGCTTGCCGGACCGGCAGCCGGTTCCGGTTCCGGTCGTCCAGCCGTCGCCGCTGCATCGGCCCATGCCGGACCGGCAGCCGCCGTCGCCGCGACCCGCGTATGACAACGACGACCTCGAGATCCCGAGCTTCCTGCGCCGGGCTCAGCAAGAGGACAAGGCTTAGCCTGTCGTCGCTATGGTCGCCTCACAAGAATCGCCTGCAGTAGCCGAGTTTCGGGCTGCTCGTTCGCGTGTCCTGACGGCCGTCGCCGAGGCGTGCCGGCGAGTTGGACGAGATCCCGTCGGCGTCAGTCTCGTTGCCGTATCCAAGACGGTTCCCGCATTGAGGCTCGCCGCCGCGGTGGAAGCCGGCCTGACTCTACTGGGCGAGAACCGCGTTCAGGAAGCCGAGTCGAAGATTGGGGCCTTGCCCGGCGCTCGCTGGCATCTGATCGGGCCGCTGCAGTCGAACAAGGCACGTCGCGCTATCGAACTGTTCGAGGTCGTCGAGTCGGTCGATTCGGTGGGCCTTGCCCGGCGGCTCGACCGACTGGCCGGCGAGCTGGGACGAACGCCTTTGGGCATATACCTGCAGGTCAACGTTGACCGCGACGCGAACAAGTCGGGATTCACGTCGGAGGATCTGGACCGTGAACTCGGCGAGCTCGCCGGCCTGCCCAATTTGTCGCTGCTCGGGCTCATGACTGTGGGTCGGTTGGTCGCGGATCCGGAGCTGGCACGGCCGACTTTCGCCCGACTTCGAGACCTGTCGGGTCGCCTCAGGCAGACACATGCCGGACTTGGGGCCGGTCTGTCGATGGGCATGAGCGGCGACTATGCGATGGCAGTGGAAGAGGGCGCGACACTGATTCGCGTCGGCCGGGCGCTGTTCGGGGCTCGGTAGAACAGGCAGCCACGGGGCGGCCGTCGCACCCGGCGGAGCGGTAATCGATGCTATTCGGCGCGACCGCCATAATCAATTAGATGGACACTCGTGGACGTCGCCTCGAATCGGGGCGCGGTTCTACCAGGTTCGCCGTTCGGCTTATGCCGCGAGGCGGCTTGGACCGCGTCGACGGCGTGTCCAGCGAGGGCATATTGCAGGCCAGAGTGGCCGCTCCTGCGGTCGGCGGAGCCGCGAACACCGCCCTCGTCCGTCTCCTGGCCGAGGAATTGGATGTGGCGCGGTCGTCGGTGCAGCTCGTCGCCGGCGCCACCGGACGCCATAAGCTGATCATCGTCGACGGTGTCTCGGCCGAAGAGGTGACCGAACGCTGGCCGGGCATCAAGTTGTAGCTCGGTTGGCAGGTCGGTCCGCCCGAGCGAGCGACGCCCGCTATAATTCGGCCTCCGGCACTCCAGCGGCCGGTTCGTGGGCGATTAGCTCAGCTGGTTAGAGCGCACGGTTCACATCCGTGAGGTCACTGGTTCGAGTCCAGTATCGCCCACCACCTCACTCGCGACCGCTCGGGCGGTTACTCTCCGTCAATGAGCCTGAGAGCCTGCGAGTCACTTCCATGAAGCACCGCCCCGAGCTCGACGGGCTGCGTGGTATCGCGATTCTGGCGGTCCTGGCTGCGCACACGGGCGTGCCGGGCTTCGCCGATGGCGGCGGCGGCGCGGGCGTGACCCTGTTCTTCGTCCTGTCGGGCAATCTGATTACGTCGTTGCTGCTGGCCGAACGCGACAAGAACGGCCGCGTCGATCTGCGTGCCTTCTACGTTCGGCGGGCGCTGCGGCCCTTGCCGGCCCTGGCTGCGGTGCTCGTCGTCGTGGTGGTTCTGCTCCTTGCCGGTTTGGCACCCGCCGCCGCCGTCGCTGACACCAACTACGCCATCGTGATCGCCGGTGTAGTCGCCTACGTGGCCAACTGGGTTGCGGTCGCGGGCCAGTCGATCGGGATGTTGGGCCACACGTGGTCGCTCGCGGTCGAGGAGCAGTTCTACATCGTGTGGCCGGCAATGCTCCTCGCTGGTCTGCGGTTCGGACGGACAGCCGAGGCGACGCGCTGCTGTTCGGCTGTGTCCTGGCACTTCTCCAGACGCGCTGGCACCCGATCGTGGGCTGGTTTGGGCTCGCAATCGTGCTGGCACTGGCGGCTACCTGGCCCGGCGATCCGGGGTTGGGCCTCCAGATCCTCTTCATTCCGGCCGCGGCCATCGTCGGTGCTCTGGCAGTGGCGGGCTGTCCGACGCAGCTGGCCTGGGGTGCGCTGGCCTACATCGGCCGCATCAGCTATAGGTTGTATCTGTGGCGCGGCCTCGTGATCTGGTGGGCGCTGCCGTGGCCGGCTGCCGTGCCTCTGTCAATCGCCATCGCTTCGGTCTCCTACTTCCTCCTCGAGCGGCGTTTCCTGCGCCTGAAGGATCGATTCGGCAAGGCGAGACCGGTCGACTCGCCGGCGCCTGAGCCCGCGGCGACCCCGAGTCCGGCCTGACCATGCCCGAAACGTTTCCGAACGACGAGCCTCGACTCTCGCTCGTTGAGGCCATCCACGTCCGAGTGCCGTTCCGGCGGCCACTTCTCGATGCCAGCGGCGAGTACACGCATCGCCGCTCGTGGTTGCTGCGCGTGGTCGACGAATCGGGCAACCAGGGACTCGGCGAGGCGGCGCTGAACCCATTCGCCGAGGACGTCACGACCGCGTCGCTCGGCGCCCTCATGCGGGAGATTGCGCCGGGTCTGGCGGCGGGACGCCTGCCGGTCTGGGCCGATCTGGCGGCCGAAGGTGAACCGGGGCGCGCGGCGATGGCGTCAGTCGACGGGGCGCTGGCTTCGTTGAGGGCGGCGCGGGCCGCGACTTCGAGCGCAACGGCGGGCGCAAGGGCGAGCGCGGCGACAAGCGGAGGATCGGTGGCCGTCGGGGCCGTGATTGCCTTCGGTGGCCCAGACGCGGGCGCCGACGCGGCCGAACAGGCCGTTAGGTTGGGTTTCGAGACACTCAAGATTCGGGCCGGGTTCGAACGCACCACGGACCAACTCATAGATCGTGTCCGTGCCATCCGAGCGGCGGTAGGCCAGGGGCCGCGGCTGCGCATCGACGTGGCGGGCGCGTGGGATCTGGACACTGCCGCGGAGCGGATGCAGGCTCTCGAGTCGTTCCGCATCGAGTTCGTGGAACAGCCGTTGCCGGCCTGGGACACGATCCGCCACGCCACTCTCCGCGAACGGACGCGCGTCCCCGTCGCACTCGACGAGAGCATCGATTCGGAAGGCGCGGCGCGTGCCGCACTGGCCGATGGAGCCGCCGACGTAATCGTCGTCAAGCCGGCACGTGTCGGCGGCCAGGCCGCGACGCTGCGAATCGCCGAGGCGGCGGCCGCCCGGGGCGTGGCTGTCGTGACGGGCACCTACTTCGAGAGTGGTGTTGGGATCGCGGCCGTGTTGCGTGTGGCGGCCGCGTTAGGCGCTTTGACGCGGCCGGGCGCAACGGAGCGGGCCCACGGCGCGGCCACGGCCGGTGTTCTCGTCCACGATCTACTGGTCACGCCACTCCCCATCAACAAGGGCAGGATGGCCGTGCCGGACTCGTTGGCCCTCGACGAGGACGAGGTGGCGAGATATGCGATCGAGCGCTTCGATGCGGTCGGCCGGAACGGGTAGCCACTGTCAAGTCCCGCTACAGCGGCACGCTCTACGAACGAGCCCAACCAAGCGGAGCCGCGGGCACAGGCCGTTTGATGTGGTCCTGTAGACCCGCGCGTAGTCTGAGTCCTCTCGTCACGACCCGACGAGGATGAAAAGCTAGCGACGACCGGCAAGCCAGAACAGGGCGGCTTCGAAGGAGGCCGAACACGCCATCACGATCAGAACCAACCACATGAAATAGGCGCCGTTCAGCACGACTATGTCAGGTCCAGCGCCAAGAATGCACGCCGCAGCGACGATGGAGAAGAACAGCGAAACCTGTCGGGCCTTAGCGCGTCTTTGAGCTGCACCGGGTGGTTGTATGCCCACCCTACTGCCCCCAAAGGGCATATGCCGCCAGGGCAACAGGGATCGGGATACCGATATACGAAGAGACCACGAGCAGGTTTCGCAAGACGCTCGGCCATGAGCGTCGAGGGACCAGCCAGGAAATCAGGCGGATGTTCAAGGCAGTCCAGCCAGCGGCGATCGCGAAAGCCACGAGGCCCATCGCCAGAAAGAGCGGTCTCAGGGTCAGCACGGACGCGAGCATGAGCGGCCCCCCGAAAGCGAGGCCGACTAACACTGCCCCCCATCGACCGAAGTAGCGCGAGGACCCGAAACCGATCTCGAAGTCATCCATGGGCTTGGGCGCCAAGGCGCGCCAGTCGGCTTCGCTTCGCAAATCGGTGAGGCTGACCCCGTTCACGAAGATCAGCGTCCTATATCGGGAGCGCGGAAATGCGATCTGAACCAGCTTCAGCGGCGGCTCCGAGCCGGGCATCTCGCATTCCACCCAGGGTGCGCGAAGGGTGGGCCTGCGGAACCGCGCCACAACGTTGTCATCGACAGTCACGACAGACTGGCGACTGAGCAGCTCCGGGGTGACAGCGAGCTGGCCGTGACCGCCCTTCCATGGCACGTTCCAGCTCAGCGCACGGACCTGACGGGTGTCAGGGCCGGTCTCTGTCGTTGGTTCGCTAGCCATTTGCACCCGTTCTTGACGTCAACGGCGCCGCCCACGACGGTGGAACGTTGGCCTGGTTTGGCCTCAATGTGATGAGGCGTACCAGGGTAGCGAATTCACCGAAATATGCCGAGGCGCATCTGCCAACAAACGCCAGCGCGATGACCACGCTACTGACGTCCACGGCGGCCTCGCGCGCGGGCTATGTCGAAAGCCAAGTTCAAGAACCAGAGCGCCTCAACGACGAAGAACGCTACAAAGAGACCGACAGGGGCGCCGGCCAGCGGCCACATGAGAGAGATGAATGCCGGAACATTCCCAAAGACCAACAATCCACCGGCTCCAATCGCGACCCTACGGCGGGGGGCGCCCAATGGCCGCGAGAGCACACGCACAATTGGGGAGCGATCGCGGGAATCGCCGAGAAAGCCGAGCGCTCGGACGCAGAGCATCGACCAGGCCAGGCACCACGGCAAACAGCACCCAAAGAGAGCCAGCAGCGTCGACCCGGTGTTATCCGTTGCGCCAGACATCAGTGCCCTTCCTTAGTAAGGTTTGCATCCGAGATCTCCTGGTGACTCAGATTGATGGACGCGTTGCCGAAACTGCAATGGTGACGAAGATGCACAACACGATGTACGCGCAAGGAGATCTTGTCGCCGTTCCGCTTCCGTCAGGCGGTTATGGCCCAGGGTTGGTAGGGCGGATCCTCAAGGCGCCGATCCTGTTTGGTTACTTCTTCCGGCCAAGGTTAGCCAACCCGCCAAGTCTCCAGAATCTCGGCCAGCTTTCGCGGGCGGACCTGGTGCTCGCTCGTATGTTCGGGCACCAGGGTTTGTTGGACGGCACCTGGCTCGATCTGGGCCAGATGCCGGGTTGGGACAGGGATCTTTGGCCGTTGCCGAGCTTTGGACTGCGTCAGACGGTCGGGCGCGACGCCTACTTCCGCGTAGAGTGTGAAGAGAAGCGACCGCTGAGTGTTCGAAGTCAGGTCCCGATCTCGAAACAAGAGTTCGACCTGTTGCCCGAGTTCGGGGTCTCGGGGCATGTCTGGATACAGGAGAAGCTGGACCGGCTCCTGCTTCCGATCGCGGGAGCGGAGCTGTCCGCGGGACGGACGACGGTGCCGCCGAACATCCCACTTCTGCTGGACAATGACGACGCCATGGACTGGCTCGGCCATCTCCTCCAGGCGGACGAGTACCCCGGGATCGACGACGCGCTCGCCCGGGTCATAGGTCCAAGCTATGTTGACGCTTCAATTGGAGGCGTCGCTCTCGCAGCAGCGGAGATCGTCGCTGCGGCTGTGGGTTCTCCTGCGCCCGGACTCTCAGCGGACTTGCTCGGATGGGTGAGGGACCACTCACAACTCGCAACCACTGAACGGATCCTGCGCGCTCAGGCAGCCGTCGCAAGAGTGACCGCCGGAGCCTCTGAACTGCGAGAGCTGTGGGAGGCTTCGCCTTCTAAGACTGCTTGGGAAGACGCTGTTGGGAGCCTTAGCCGAAGACTTGAGCGGTAAGACGTACGCCTCTGTCGGCGGTCGGCACCAGCTACTTGCCATTACCCGGCCAGCTGACTCGTGGCCGTCCTCATGCTTGCCGTAGGCCCGGTCGCCAGCTCTGCCGTTGGCTTCGCCGTGGCGCCGTACCTTTCATTCCCTACTGCCCCGGGCGCGTTCGGTGCATTATTGCGACATGACTGCTCTCGAAAGCCCCCACGAAGTCGATTGCGTGATAGTCGGCGGCGGAGCGGCCGGTTTATCCGCCGCGATCAACATGGGCCGGATGCGCCGCCGCGTGCTGCTCATCGATGAGCGCGATCGGTTCATGTGGCAACACGTGGCCCACAACTTGCTGGGATTTCCCGACGGCGTGAGTCCGGCCGACCTGCGAAGGATCGGCTGGCGCCAGGCGGCGAAGTACAACGTCGAGCTTCTTCTGGGGCATGTGGCGTCGGCCACGCGGCAGGCTAACGAGTTCTTTCGGGTGACGGTCGAACGTTTGCCGGAAGGCGGAGCGTGGGCGGGCCGGCCGGGTCCGAGCGTTCCCCGTGACCCGGAAATAGCGCGGGTCTTCAGCCAGGTTCCGGAAGGCGAGCCGCTCGAGGTTGTCGCTCGAACGGTCATTCTCGCCACGGGCGTCGGCGGCCACTTTCCAGACTTCCCCGGTCGTGACGAGTGCGTCGGCAAGAGCCTCTTCTGGTGCATCCATTGCGATGGCTACGAGTCGATCGACCGCACCGTCGCCGTCGTCGGCCACTCGGAAGATGCCGTGTCCACGGCCATGGATCTACTCGAGTTCACTCCGCGAGTGACGATGATCGCCGGGCGCGCCGAGGGATTCGAAGTCCCCGAGTCCAGGCTGGCCGATCTGGCGGCGGCCGGCATCGCCACCTACAGCTGTGGAGTGGCGGAGTTCCAGAACCGCGACGGGCAGATACAGGCGCTCGTCCTGGACGACTCCGGGCGAACCAGAATTCCGGTTGAACAGGTCTACACCGTCCGCCAGACCGTGGCATCGAATGGCCTGGCCCGCCAGCTCGGCGCCGAAATCAACCCTATCGGCCAGATAGTGGTCACGTCCGAGCAGCATACCAACGTGCCCGGCTTGTATGCCGCCGGCGACGCCACGAGCCTCCACGACCATCAGCTGAGCGCCGCCGTCCATGAAGGCAACCAAGCGGCCTGCGGCGCCAACTACTACCTCTATCGACCGGCTCAGAAGTAGCCGCCAAAATCGTCCCGAGCGGCAGAGCGTCCCGACCAGAAGGAGATCGAATGGCGTCCGACAAAGTTCGCTGGGGGATCATCGGCCCCGGTCGCATCGCGGTTCGACTCCTGCGGGATATCGACCACGCTCGCAACGCCACGGTAGTGGCGACTGCCGGCCGAAGCCGCCAGCGCGTCGAGGAGTTCGCCGCTCGCTTTGGAATTGCCCGGATCCACGGTTCGTACGAAGAGTTGCTGGCCGATCCCGGCGTGGACGCGGTCTATATCGCGCTGCCCAACTCGCTCCATCACCCCGTAACGATGCAAGCCCTGGCTGCCGGCAAACACGTTCTGTGCGAGAAGCCCTACACGCGCCGCCCGGCCGAGGTCGCGGAAGCGTTCGACGCCGCCGAGGCTAAGGGCCTTGTCCTCATGGAAGCCTATATGTGGCGTCATGCGCCGCAGGTGAAACGCTTCATGGAGCTGCTGCCGGAAGTCGGAGAACTTGAGTCTGTGCGTTCCAGCTTCAGCTTTGTGCTCGAGAATATGGCCGACGCTCGACTCGACCCCAAGCTCGATGGCGGTGCGCTCATGGACCTCGGCTGCTATTGCGTCAGTGGTTCGCGGCTGATCGCCGGTACCGATCCGGTGGTCGTATATGGAGAGCAGAAGCTGGCCCCGTCCGGCGTCGACGGCACGTTCTCGGGTTTGCTCCGATTTCCGTCCGGCCTGGTGTCCCAGTTCACGGCGGGCTTCGGTTCGGAGCACCGGCTGCTGGAGGCGATAGGCAGCAAGAACAGCTTGCTGATGCGCGACCCGTGGCACGGCGAAGGCGGCGGGATTCGGCTGGGCGGTCGTGACATCGAGACGCCCTACGACGACCCGTACCGCCTGGAAATGGAGAACCTCGGCGACGCCATTCTCGGCATAGCCAAGCCACTGCTGGGACGGTCCGACTCGATGGCCCAGGCGCGCACGATCCAGGCTCTCTACCGGTCGGCCGACATGGGAGCTCCGGTAAAGATGGCCTAGGCCGGCGCGGCAGCTCGGTCGGGCGCGGTCCGAGTATGATCGCCGCCGAGGGTGACACGCTTCTCATCGACCGGCCCAAGCGAGGTTCTGAGCACGTTCATGGATCGGCAGCTTCTATCCGGCGACGAGGCGGTCGCCCTGGCCGCGCTGCATGGCGGCGTGGCGCTCGGCACGGGTTATCCCGGTACTCCATCCACTGAGATCCTCGAGGCGTTCGACGCTCTGGGCGGTCGTGCCCAGTGGGCGCCAAATGAGAAAGTGGCTCTCGAAGTCGGAATCGGCGCGGCATTCGCCAACGCCCGAACGCTCGTGACCATGAAGCACGTGGGCCTGAACGTGGCCGCCGACCCTCTCTTCACAGCGGCCTACACCGGCGTGACGGGTGCCCTGATAGTCGTCAGCGCCGACGATCCGGGCATGTCCTCGTCGCAGAACGAGCAGGACAACCGTCGCTACGCGGTCGCAGCGGGGCTGCCGGCGGTCGAACCCTCCGACTCGCAGGAGGCCTACGACTTCTTCCTCCGAGCCATCGAAATCTCCGAGCGCTGGAGCATTCCGGTGCTCTTCCGAATGACGACCCGAGTCTGCCATTCCAAGTCGATCGTGGAGGCTCCCGCCCCCGGCGCGTCTGCCGCGGGTGGCAGGACGGCCGTCGAATCCAGGCCGACGCCCCATTTCGAGCACGATATCAACGGCCGGGTGATGATCCCGGCCAACGCTCGGCCGGCTCACCGGCGCTTGCGAGCCAAACTGGCCGAGATCGCCCAATGGGCCGAAACCGGAGCCTGGGAGGCGGCAGCGGCGGGCAGCGATGCCATGCCGGCGGGCAACGGCGCTTCGCCGGCGGGCCCGGACACATCGCGCACTCTCTTGCCACTCAACCGCATCGTGGCGGGGGACAGGACGCTCGGCATCGTGACCGGCGGCGTGTCATTTATGCATGCCCTGGAAGGTGCCCCGGGCGCGAGCGTCCTGAAGATCGGCCTCGTACATCCGCTGCCCATCGAACGTGTCAGGGCCTTCGCCGCGACCGTCGACCGGACCGTGGTCGTGGAGGAGGGCGATCCCGTGATCGCCGACTCTCTCCTCGCCGCCGGCATCGCCGTGGACGTCAAACCCGAGATGTACCGCTTCGGGGAGTTGGACGTGGCTCGGGTGCGGCGCATCGTCGCCGGCGACACGAGCCCGGAACCGGCTTCGGCCCGTGGCAAGCCGCCGGAACTGTGCCCGGCCTGCCCGTATCACACCGTCTACGCCACTCTCCAGAAGCACGACTGCATCGTCGCCGGCGACATCGGTTGCTACTCGCTCGGCGTCCTGCCGCCGTACCGGGCGATGGATACGTGCGTGGCCATGGGCGCGTCTATCGGTGTGGGGCTGGGTCTCCGCCACGTGCTGCCGGACGCGGAGGCGCGACGCGTGGTCTCGATCATCGGCGATTCCACTTTCGTCCACTCCGGAATCAGCGGCCTGGTGGAGATGGCCTACAACCCGCCGGCGACCGGCCACGTCGTGATCGTGTTGGACAACGGCACGACCGCCATGACGGGCCAGCAGGAGCATCCCGCAACCGGCCGGCGGCTCGACCACGGGCCCACAAATCAGCTCTCCATCGAGGGTCTGGCTCGTGCCATCGGCATTCCGCATGTGACCGTCATCGACGCCTATGCGGAACCCGAGGAATTCGAGCGATTACTGCTCGAGCGCCTCGCCGCCCCCGAGCTGGCGGTCATCGTCGCTCGCCGGCCCTGCATCCTCGCCGCCGCGGACATCAGGAAGTGGGAAGGCCTGGCCACGGAGTTCCGAGCCAGGGCCGCCGAGCAGTCGGCCGTGTGCGAGCCCGCCGAGGAGATCCGATGACCGCCACGACCGACTCCACGTCCCGCGCCACGACTCGCGCCGCCGTCACGAACGTCGTGCTTGCCGGTCTCGGCGGGCAGGGCGTCATCAAAGCCTCTGACATCCTGGCCGACGCGGCGCTGCGGGCCGGGCTGGACGTCAAGAAGTCGGAGATCCACGGCATGAGCCAGNNGAGCCAGCGCGGCGGCTCGGTCACTTCCGATGTCCGGTTCGGGGACAAGGTCCTGTCGCCGATGGTGCCCCGCGGCGAGGCTGATTTCCTGATCGTGCTCGCCCCGTCCGAGGTCGAAGTGGCGCGGCCGCTGCTCCGTGAGGGCGGCGTTCTGCTCGCCCCGGATCTGATCCCGGACGCGGACCTGCCCAACAAGCGGAGCCTCAACGTGGCTTTGCTCGGGGCTCTCAGCCACTACCTCGATATCCCGCCGGAAGTGCTGCTGGACGCGGTCCGTGCGGCTCTCCCGGAGAAGCTCCACGCCGTCAACGTGCGAGCCTTCGAAACCGGCCGACAATTGGCGGCAGCAGCCGGGTCTTGATCTCCGACTGCTGCCCCGACCACGTTCAGGCGGCGCTTCGATCTGGCTCAGGATTGACCCACACCCAGGCGAGCCGGGCGATCACGACGAGCGTGGCCACTTCGATCACGCTGAAGAACCAGTAGTAGGCGGCGGGAGCTCCCACTCCCAGGGAACCGATCTGGACTACTGCCATGAATGCGGCCGCACCGATGTTGGCCCAGCGCGCCGGCCTGTGCCGCAGAACGCGGGACAACATGGTCATGGCAATCGGAATCTCCATGAGGACGCCCGAGGCGAGCAAGAACGCCGGAGTTATCTGAAACGATCCGGCCGCGCCCTGTCCGGCAACGACGCCGCGAACTGTTATGGGGTCGAAGAGTGACACGACGTCGCAATACAGATAGTTGAGCACCATAAAGATCCAAAGTGCCGGGAGGGCGATCCTCATGTCTTTCATGTGACGTCTCCCCTCAGTCGACCGTCCGGAGAATCTGCTCGATCGACGCGGCGCGGGAGCGGAGCTCAGCCACGTCTACCGCAGTCCGTTGCTGGGCGTCGAGCGTCTTCTCGGCAAGTTGCTCGTATCGCTGCACGAGCGTGCGCAAGTCATCGACCTGGTCGGCTCCCACCTTCACCTTCCGGTACTCGACCACCGTCGACGTGATGCCTATGAAGATCATGAAGCCAACCAGCGCCAGGCCGAGGATGAGGATCACCTGCGGCCAGGTCCACGGTTCAGTCATTGAGCGTGCTCCTGAGTGGGCGAACCCTTTTCCAGGTCCGTCTTGCTGAGGGTTTCAACCGCCTCGGCAATCGTGGCGGCGGTAACGTGGAGGTCTATGTCGGCGACCTCGAAGTACTTCATTGCCTTGCCATCGTCTGAGAGCTCGAGTTGGCCGACAATCAAGCCGACCTCCTCCAGCCGCTGCAGGTGCATATGGAGGAGAGGACGGCTCACGCCGATCTCGCGAGCCAGATGGCTGACGTAGTCCCGGCCGCTCCCCAGCTCGGCGACTATGCGGAGCCGTGTGGGATTGGCTAGAGCGGACAGCATTGCGACCAATTGGTCGCCCGTCGGGGGATCTTTCGTCATGTACTCCTTTCACCTGTCAGGCCGCGCTTACAGGTGTCAGACTAGCACGCGATGCGGGCAACATGCAACCGGCAACCGATGACGGCGAAACCGGCCGGAAATTGGGGGCCGAGCAAGGCACAATCAACTAGGCGGAGGCACCGTCACGCGCCGCCGAATTGGGACCGTGTGTCTGCACGAGGAGGCCGTCGTGAGTAGCTGGAACGACCCGCCCGGTGGGTTTCACCCGATCAGTGCGCCGGACTTCATGCCCCGCGAGCAGCTGGTCGCGTTGCAATTGCAGCGACTGCAGTCGGTCGTGTCTCGCGTATACGATCGCGTCCCGCTCCTTCGTCAGCGAATGGACGAGCGCGGCCTGACGCCGGCTTCGATCCGGTCGCTCGAAGATCTCCCCAAGATGCCCTTCACGGTCAAGACGGACCTGCGCGACACGTACCCCTTCGGCCTGTTCGCCAGCCCGATGGAGGAGATCGTTCGGCTCCACGCCTCGTCCGGAACCACCGGCAAGCCGATCGTAGTCGCGTACACGAAGTCGGATCTGGACGTCTGGAGCGAGGTCATGGTCCGGGCCTTCGTGGCCTGTGGCATGCACCGCGGCGACGTTCTTCAGAACGCCTACGGCTACGGCCTCTTCACCGGCGGTCTGGGCGCCCATTACGGCGGCGAGGCTCTCGGGGCGACGGTCATTCCGATCAGCGGTGGCAATACCGAACGCCAGCTGATGGTCATGCAGGACTTCGGCGTAACCGCGATCTCGTGTACGCCGAGCTACTTCCTGTTCCTGATCGAAAGCGCCAGAGAGACGGGAGTGGATCTATCCAAGCTTCGGGTCGGCGTCTTCGGCGCGGAGCCCTGGAGCGAGGCGATGCGGGAGAGGATCCAGGAAGAGAGCGGCATCCGCGCCCACGACATCTACGGCCTCTCCGAGATCATCGGCCCCGGCGTCGGAATTGAGTGCCAGCAGCAGCGGGGCCTGCACATCTTCGAGGACCACTTCTACCCGGAGATCATCGACCCGGACACGGGCGAAGTTCTGCCCGAGGGTAAGGAGGGAGAACTCGTCCTGACGACTCTCTCCAAGCAGGCGATGCCGATGATCCGGTATCGAACCCGCGACATAACCGCGCTCGTTTCCGACAGGTGCGCCTGCGGCCGGACTCTCCGTCGCATCCGCCGTATCGGCCGTCGCAGCGACGACATGCTCATCATCNNCAACGTCTTCCCGTCGCAGGTCGAAACGGCGCTGCTGAGAGTCGAGGGAACTCTGCCTCACTACCAGATCGTGCTGACTCGCGACAAGGGTCTCGACCAGATGGAAGTCAAGGTAGAAGTCACGCCCGAACTATTCTCGGATGAGATCCGCGCCCTCGAAGCCCTGCAGCACAAACTGGAGGCATCGATCGAGAACATCCTGGGTCTGCGAGTGAAAGTGACATTGGCCGAGCCTCGAACGCTGGCTCGCAGCGAGGGCAAGGCCAAGAGAGTCACGGATCTGCGAAATGTCTGACGTGGCAACGAACCTAGGACGGGGCGAGGGGCGGAAACCCTTCGTCCAGGGAGGCCTCCGATGAAGCTCCAGCAGCTCTCGCTCTTCCTGGAGAACAAGCCAGGCGTTCTGCTCGCGCCGATGGAACTCCTCGCTGCCAACGGCATCGACCTGTTGACGATGTCGCTGGCGGACACGACCCAATTCGGCGTCTTGCGATTCATCGTGGCCGATCCGGAGAAGGCTAAGAAGTTGCTTCACGACGCCGGTATGGTCGTTCGCACGACCGAGGTTGTGCCCATCGAAGTCGATAACCGGCCGGGCGGTTTGGCGAGAGCACTTGCCGTTATCGAGGCGTCGGGTCTGGGAGTCGAGTACATGTATGACTTCGGAGCCGCCTGCGGTGGCGGCAAGGCGGCCATCGTCTTCCGTTTCGAGGATCCGGACGCGGCTATCGCGGCGCTTCAGAAGGGCGGCGTGCGCATCTTCGACGCGTCGGAGCTGCTGCCCAAGTAGCGGCTCGCTCCGGCCGCGTAACGCAGGCCGGTTCGTGAAGTGACGCGGCATCGAGTCGCGCTACTATTGCTTGGGAGGACCCCGTCGGGGCCTGGGATGAACGCGGTTCGGCCGCGGGGAGTGTGAGACCGTGCGTCATCGGACATTCGGACGGCTTGGCTGGCAGGTCGGGGAAGTCGGCTATGGCATGTGGGGCATGGGCGAGTGGACCGGCTCCAACGACAGGCAGTCCATGGCTGCTCTGCAGGAGGCCGTTGCCAGAGGCGTCAACCTGTTCGACACGGCTCAGTCGTATGGCGACGGGCACAGCGAGCAACTGCTCGGCATTCTCCTGGCCAACCATCGAGGCCAGCGAGTATTCACCACCACCAAAGTGCCGCCTAAGAATCGGCAATGGCCGAGCCGCCGCGGCGTGTCGTTCGCCGAGGCCTTCCCTCGGTCATACGTGCGCGAATACGTCGACATAAGCCGCTCGAATCTTGGCGTCGACACCATCGATCTGCTGCAGCTCCACGTCTGGGAGGACGACTGGCTCTCCAGGGGCGAGCTGTCCCAGACCGTGACGGAGCTCAAGCGCGAGGGCGCCATCAGAGGATTCGGGATCAGTCTCAATCGCTGGGAGCCGTGGAATGGCGTGCGGGCCGTCGAGTCCGGTCTGGTCGACGCCGTCCAGGTCATCTACAACGTCTTCGAGCAGGCGCCCGAGGATGAGCTTTTCCCGGCATGCCGCAAGAACGGCGTGGCCGTCATTGCCCGCGTTCCATTCGACGAGGGGACGCTCATCGGCAACCTGACGGTCGATACCACCTGGCCCGAGGGCGATTGGCGCAACAGCTATTTCGTGCCCGACAACCTGAAGGCTTCCGTTGCCCGCGCCGACGCGCTCAAGCCGCTTCTCCCGGCCGGCATGACCTTGTCTGAGATGGCGTTGCGGTTCATCCTGTCCAATCCGGACGTCAGCGCCGTTATCCCAGGTATGAGAACCCTGGAACACGTCGAGTCCAATGTCGCCGCCAGCGACGCGGGCCCGCTTTCCCCGGAACTGATCACGCGCTTGCGGGCCCATCGATGGGATCGCAAGCCGACGGACTGGAGCCAGTAAGCAGATTCTCGTCGCCGCGCTGGCGGTTGCCTGCGGGTGCGCCGCCGACTCTCAGGAGGCGCGGTCCTCTTTGGCGATGCGCCGCAGAACGGCCGGCAGAATGCCGCCCTGGCGGTAGTAGTCGACCTCGATAGGGCCGTCCAGGCGGGCGGTGACCTGGAACGTGATGGCGTTCCGCCCACCGGCCGTGCCCGCCGCGGTGTCGGCGCGGGCCACGACCGTCAGCCGTTCTCGAGGCCCGGGTCCGCCGGCCGGAAACTCTATCGAATACGTCTCGCGGCCGGTCAACCCGAGGCTCGCTGCGCTCTCGCCGGGGAGGAACTGGAGCGGCAGAATCCCCATACCAACCAGGTTGGAGCGGTGGATCCGCTCGAAGCTCTCGGCGATGACCGCCCGAATCCCGAGCAGCCGCGGGCCCTTGGCCGCCCAGTCTCGCGACGAGCCGGACCCGTATTCCTTGCCCGCGATGACGATCAGCGGCACGCCGTCGGCGGCGTAGCGCCGGGAGGCGTCGAAGATGGTCGTGGCCTCGCCTTCGGGCAGATGGACCGTGTAGGGACCTTCGCGGCCGGCCAGCGAATTGTGCAGCCGGATGTTGGCGAACGTGCCCCGCATCATGACTTCGTGGTGGCCTCGTCTGGCGCCGTACGAGTTGAAGTCGGTCGGGGCGACCCCATGGGCCTGGAGCCACTGGCCGGCGGGGGACGATGCCGCGATCGAGCCGGCGGGGGAGATGTGGTCGGTGGTGACTGAGTCGCCGAAGACGCACAGGACGCGGGCGTCGTGGATGGCGGCGACCGGCGACGGTTCGGACCCGAGGCCCACGAAGAACGGCGGCAGGGCCACGTATGTAGAGTCGGCGTCCCAGCGGTAGCGGTTGCCCGACGGTATATCCAGGGCCTTCCACTGCGCCCCTCCCTCGAAGACGGAGGCATAGGCGGAGCGGAACAACTCGCTGCTGACGGCCGAGCCCACCGTCCTGAGCACCTCGTCGGAAGACGGCCACAACTCGCTCAAGAAGACGGGCTTGCCGTCCGGTCCGATGCCGAGTGGAGTCTTCGTCAGGTCTATGTCGACGGTTCCGGCCAGCGCGAACGCGACCACCAGAGGCGGCGAGGCCAGGTAGCTGGCACGGACGAGCGGGTGGATGCGGCCCTCGAAGTTGCGATTGCCCGAGAGGACGGCCGCGACTACGAGGTCGTTCTCTTCGATAGCTGTGGCGACGGCCGTGTCGAGCGGCCCGCTGTTGCCGATGCAGGTCGTGCAGCCGTAACCGGCGAGACCGAAACCGAGCTTCTCGAGCGGTTCCAGCAGGCCAGCGCCGCGCAGGTATTCGGTCACGGCCCGCGACCCCGGGGCGAGACTCGTCTTGACCGTCGGCGGGACCGTCAGGCCGCGGGCGACGGCGTTCCGGGCGAGCAAACCGGCCGCGATCATGACCGTCGGGTTGGAGGTGTTGGTGCAGCTCGTGATGGCGGCGATGGCGACCGAACCGTTGGCGAGGCCGACCGTTTGACCGTGGGCCTCGACGCGGACGCTCGGATAGCTCGCCGTGCCGGCGGAGGCTGTCGAACCCGCGGAACCGCCCGAGTTCGCCGCCCCGGCCGCGACTGCCGCACCGGCCTTCTCCGAGAGTCCTTGCGGGTAGGCCCCACGGAAGTTGGTGCGCAGGTCGCGCAGCGCGACGCGGTCTTGCGGTCGGCGAGGCCCCGCGAGAGAGGGTTCCACTGAGGCCAGATCCAAGGTCAGCAGGGCGTCGAATTCGGGTGTGAAGCCCGGCATGCGCCAGAGCCCCTGCTCCTTGGCGTAGCGCTCCACCAGCGCGATCCGACCGGCGTCGCGGCCGGTCAGGCGCAGGTAGGCGAGCGTCTCGTCGTCGATAGGGAAGATCGTGGCAGTCGGCCCGAATTCGGGCGACATGTTCGAGATCGTGGCGCGGTCGGCCAGGGCCAGGCCCGCCAGCCCGTCGCCGCTGAACTCGACGAAAGCCCCCACGACGCCGTAGGCACGCAGCATCTGGGTCACGACCAGGACGAGGTCCGTGGCGGTCGCCCCTTGCGGCAACTCTCCGGAGAGTCTTACCCCGATTACCTTGGGCATGGGCAGGTAGAGCGGCTGCCCCAGCAGCACCGCCTCGGCTTCGATGCCGCCGACGCCGTAGCCCAGGACCCCCAGGCCGTTGATCATCGTCGTGTGGGAGTCCGTGCCTACGAGTGTGTCCGGGAACGCGACCTCGCCCTTGCCGTCGACGTCCCGCTGGGCGATCACCGAGGCCAGGTACTCGAGGTTGACCTGATGAACGATGCCCGTTCCGGGCGGCACGACGCGAAAGTCGTCGAAGGCGGTCTGGGCCCAGCGCAGCAGCTTGTAGCGTTCGCCGTTGCGCTCGAACTCACGCCCCACGTTGAAGGCGAACGCGTCAGCCGTTCCGTAGCGGTCGACCTGGACGGAGTGGTCGATCACCAGGTCGGCGGGCACGAGTGGGTTGACTCGCGACGGGTCGCCACCCAGCTCGGCCATGGCGTCGCGCATGGCGGCCAGATCCACGACGGCGGGTACGCCCGTGAAATCCTGCATGATCACTCGAGCCGGCATGAATGGAATCTCGATCGCGGCCGACTCCGGCGTGGCGGAGATGCCCGGTCGCCAGGCCGCCAGGGTGGTGACGTCGGCCTCGCGAACGATTCCGCCGCCGGCGTGCCGCAGCACGTTCTCCAGCAGGATCTTGACCGTGACGGGCATGCGGTCCAGGTCGGCGCCGAGCCGAGACAGGGCGGAAAGGGCATAGTAGTCGGGCAAGCCGGTGCCGAGAGAGGCGCGAGCGCCCAGGGGATCGCGGGTCATGACAACTCCTTCGAATTCGACCGGACATACGGCCGAACGATTGATGCCAGACCCAGGCGGGGGTGCGCCTCTGCCGCCAGGGACTAAACTCAACGCCGTCGGTTGCCGGGTGACAGCACCGCTGCGGCGTGTTCGCTAAGCAGGATACCGCTAGTTCGGGGACAGGGAGGAAGCGCGTGGCTCCAAACGCGCCCAGCGCGGGCGGCGGGCACTCCTACCACGACGCCGATGGCAACGCGACTCCCCACCGCGCCTCCGAACCCGGTTCCGGCCCGATCGTGGGCATCGTGGGGGCCGGCGCGGTAGGCACGGCTCTGGGGGTCGCCATCAGTCGCGCCGGCTGGAGGGTCGGCGCCGTTGCGAGCCGCGATCCGGGACGACGGGAGCGCTTCGTGGCGCTTGTCCCGGGCGTCAGAGCGTTTGCCGAGCCGGCCGCGATTCTCGATGAGGTGGAGCTGGCCATCCTGACCGTGCCCGACGACGCGATCCCGGCTGTGGCCGGATCCATGCGCCTGTACAGCGGTCAGGCGCTCATCCACACCAGCGGCCTGCTCGGCAGGGAAGTGCTGACGGCGGCGATGGGCGCGGGCTGCTACATCGGTGCGTTTCATCCGCTCGTGTCGTTCACATCGGATGTGGAGCGATCCGTGGCCGGCCTCAGGGGCGCGACGATCGCCCTGGAGAGCGACCCTCAGATTCTCGGCATGCTCGCCGACATGGCCGAACTGATCGGTGGCGTTCCGGTTCGACTGCCCGAGGGAACAAAGGCCGCTTATCACGCGGCCGCGGTTCTGGCGTCCGGCGGGCTCGTCGCTCTGCTCGATGCCGTGGTCAAGTTGGGAGCCGCGGCAGGAATGGACGAACATGGCGCGGTCGCGGTCTATGGTCGTCTGATGGAGCAGACCCTCGCCAATGCGCGCGCTATCGGCGTCGACGCCGCATTGACCGGGCCGGTCGCCCGTGGTGACGTCGGCACGCTCGAAGCGCACATCGAGGCACTTAGACTCCTGGCGCCAGGTGTTGTGGATCTGTATGCCGCCGCGTCCCTTATCGAAACCGATATCGCCGTGGAACGTGGCTCTCTGGCACCAGACGCAGCCGAACGTGTCCGTCGCGCGCTTGCAAAGGACGTCTGACCGGGTACGATTGAAAGATGCAGCACAGCATCGCGGCCAAGTACGCGGCCTGGCAGTCTGCCCGCTTCGTACGCACTTCCGGACGTGAGTGGGAGAGACGACTCGGCCTCCATTCCGGTCTCTCATTCCAGCGCGCCGTGACCCGGGTGAACGTCCTGCGACCCTCGAAGGGTGGTCTCCAGGTGACCGGCTGGCGTCCCGTGACCACTCGCCACGACTCGCCGCCGAGTGGCGTTCCCCGTGCTGCCGTGACGATCCGCTGGACCAGCGGTCGGCCGCAAGCCGCAGATCGGCGATCGAGTCTGGCCGCGGCTCCGTGGCGAGGCTGAGCAGCACGACCGCTACGTCCGCTGGCGGCATCGTGTACCGGTACGTCGAAGGGATTGCCCAGCTGGTGGTCGGGCGCCGCAAGCGCGAGCGCGACGCATATACGTGGACGCTGCCTAAAGGCACCCCGAATCCGGGTGAGACTCTGGAGGAGACGGCCCTGCGCGAGGTGTGCGAGGAGACCGGCTTGACCGTCCGAATCACCGAGCCTCTGGACGACATCAGGTACACCTTCGTTCAGCACGGGACGCGCATCCACAAGACCGTCCACTACTTCATGATGGAGCCCACCGGTGGCGGGCTGGAGGGCCACGACCGGGAGTTCGAGGAGGTCCGCTGGATCTCCTTCGGTGAGGCCGCGCGACTGCTTTCATTTGAAACCGAGCGGGGCCTCGTGAGTCTTGCCGAAGCCCGGCTCCCCGACGCGATCGCCTGACTCCGGCGTGCGGCCGCCGTCAAGCCGTCGACGGAAACCTTGTACTGGAGGTCCCGCGTTCGATGGCTCCTAGCCACGACACTCCCATGGCGACACCGCTCGCCGACCGGCATGCCGCTCTCGGGGCGCGAATGGTCGAGTTTGCCGGCTGGACGATGCCGCTCCAGTACTCCGGGATCCTGGATGAGCATCGCGCCGTCAGAACCAGGGCGGGACTATTCGACCTGTCGCACATGGGCGAGATCTTCGTCGAAGGGCCGGAAGCCGCCGCGGGACTGGGCCGCGCCCTCACGTCCAACCCGGCCGCCTTGAAGGTCGGTCGCGCCCATTACTCGATGATCTGCTTCCCGGATGGCGGGATCCTCGATGACCTGATCGTCTACCGGCTCGGTGAAGAACGTTTCATGGTCGTCGCCAACGCGTCTAATGCGGCCGACGTCAGTGACGCACTGGCCGAGCGACTCTCCGGGCTGCGACTCGTCCTGGACGATCGGTCGCTCACCACGGCCCTAGTCGCCGTTCAGGGTCCGCTCTCGGCCGACATACTCGGGCCGCTCACGGATGTCGACCTAACGGACATGCGGTATTACTCCGCGGCCGAGGGTAGCGTGGCGGGAGTGCCGGCCATCGTCGCTCGGACCGGTTACACGGGCGAGACCGGGTTCGAGATCTTCGTCGACATCGTCGCCGCCGGCACGGTCTGGGATTCGCTCCTCGCGGCCGGCAAGGTCGTTGGTCTGGTGCCGGTCGGCCTCGGGGCTCGTGACACTCTCCGCCTCGAGGCGGGCATGCCTTTGTACGGCAACGAGCTTGGGCCCGACACCACGCCCTTTGAAGCGGGTCTGGGTCGAGTAGTCGCTTTGAGCAAGGACGGCGACTTCGTCGGCCGGGCTGCCCTGACCAGGGCGGCGAACGAGCCGCGCAAGAAGCTCGTGGGACTGGTCGTCCGTAGTCGTGGGATAGCCCGACACGGCTACCAGGTCTTCAACGGCGAGACCCAGGTTGGCAGTGTCACGAGCGGCACGCTCTCCCCGACGCTCGGCTACGCAATCGCAATGGCATATGTAACGCCTTCGGCCGCGGAGCCCGGTACGATAGTGGAGATCGGAATCCGCGACCAGCGAGTTCCGGCCGAGGTCGTGCCTCTGCCCTTCTATCGAAAGCCGGCGTAGGGTCGAAGGCCGAAGCGGTGGCCGGACTCAGGACCGCAGGGGCGACGGCAATCTGGATCGGGCTGCAGGAGGAGACCAAGCGATGGTGCCCAAGGAACTGCGCTACACCAAAGAGCATGAGTGGATCCGTGTGGACGGCGATATCGCGATCGTCGGCATTACGGACTACGCGGCCGAACAGCTGGGTGACGTCGTCTTCGTCGAGCTGCCCGATGTCGGTCGCGCGATATCTCAGTCCTCCCCGATCGGCGTTATCGAGTCGGTGAAGGCCGTCAGCGATCTGTTCGCCCCGGTGTCGGGGGAGGTCGTGGAGTCGAACGCGGAACTCTCGGGCGCCCCGGAATTTATAAACAGCGATCCGTTCGGCAAGGGCTGGATGCTGCGCATCAAGGTCGCGGACGTGCGCCAGGTCGCCGGCCTGCTCGATTCAGACGCCTACGAGGCCCTCATCGCGGAGGCGTGAGTCGGTCTCGGACCGAAGATCGGCAGGAGTTCCCGAATGGCCTATAGCCCGCACACGCCAGAAGACCGCGCCCGCATGCTCGCCGCTATCGGCGTGGCCTCGGTGGACGAGTTGTTCGCCGACATTCCCGAATCGTTGCGTTCTTCCGGCCTAAGTCTTCCGGCCCCGGATTCGGAAGCCGAGCTGACCCACCGTCTGCAGGCTCTGGCCCAGCGTAATCGCGTCGATCTGGTCAGCTTCCTGGGTGCTGGAGCGTACCGCCACTTCATACCGCCGGTCGTCGACCAGATGCTCCTTCGCAGCGAGTTCTACACCGCGTACACGCCGTACCAGCCCGAGATCAGCCAGGGCACTCTCCAGACGATCTACGAATACCAGTCGCTCATGGCCGAGCTGACGGGCCTGGACGTCGTGTCCGCCTCGCACTACGACGGCGCGACGGCAACGGCCGAGGCGGCGCTCATGACCTGCCGAGCCACTAGCCGCGATCGGGTGCTGGTGTCCCGCAGCGTCCACCCGCACTACCGCCAGACCATCTGCACTTACTTCGCCGGGGCATCGCTTGTGTCCGACGAAATCCCTCTCGTGGCCGACGGACCAGCAGCCGGGACGACAGACCTGGCTGCACTCGAACGCATGCTTGCCGACGCGGAGCATCCCGTGGCGGGCGTCGTTGCCGCCAATCCCAGCTTCCTCGGTCTGCTTGAGCCGATGGCCGAGATCGGCCGCCTGGCGCACGCCGCCGGCGCTCTGTTCGTGTCGGTCGTAGAGCCGGTTTCGTTGGCGGTACTCGCCACTCCTGGCGAGTACCGCGCCGATATCGCGGCCGGAGACGGTCAGCCGCTGGGTATTCCGCTGGCGTACGGCGGTCCGTACCTGGGCATCCTGGCCTGCCGCGAAGCGCTGGTTCGCGGTATTCCGGGCCGTCTGGTGGGCATGACGACCGACATCGATGGCAAGCGGGCCTTCGTCATGACGCTCCGCGCTCGCGAGCAGGACATCCGCCGCGAGAAGGCGTCGAGCAACATCTGTACCAACCAGGCCCTCTGCGCTCTGTCCGCCTCCATCTACGTAGCCGCGCTCGGTCCGCACGGCCTGCGCGACGTGGCCGCCCTCGGCGCCGCTCGTGCCGCCGAGCTGGAGGCTGCTCTAGCTGCCGCCGGGGTTCCGCGCCTGCACTCCGGACCGTACCTGAACGAGTTCGCCGTCCGGGCCGACGACGCGGCGGGCGTCCACGCCAGGCTGCTGGAGCGCGGCATCCTGGCAGGTCTGCCCCTCGCTCGAGTGGAGCCAGGCGATCCCGCGCTCAGGGACGCGCTACTCGTCTGCGCCACGGAGGTCACCACCGCCGCCGAGATCGCCGCGTTCGCGGGCGCGATCGGCGAGGAGGTGGCGCGATGAGCGCGACACACGATCGCGAACGGCAGACTCTCTTCGAGCGGTCACGGCCGGGACGCGGCGGTGGCAAGGTGCCTCACCCGCCCAAGGATGCGCTGAGCCGCATTCCGAGTACCTATCTGCGTGCCGCTGGAGCTGCTCTGCCCGAGATCTCGGAGCCGGAGCTGGTCCGCCACTACGTCAATCTGAGCCAGCTCAACTACGCCATCGACACCGGCTTCTACCCACTCGGCTCGTGCACTATGAAGTACAACCCCAAGGTCAACGAATGGGCAGCGCGACTGCCCGGCTTTGCCGGTCTGCACCCGCTGGTCCCGGACGAGCTGGCCCAGGGCACGCTGCAACTGCTGTGGGAGCTGGAATCGGCGCTGGCTGAGATCGGCGGCATGAAGGCCGTCACGCTCCAGCCCGCTGCCGGTGCCCAGGGTGAGCTGACGGGCATTCTCATGGTTCGGGCGTACCACCTCAGTCGCGGCGATACGGAACGGACCGAGGTCCTGGTGCCGGACTCGGCGCACGGCACGAACCCCGCCACGGCGTCTATGGCCGGCTTCCGGACGGTCACGATTCCGTCGGCACCGGACGGCGGCGTGGACGTGGCTGCTTTCCGGGCGGCGCTGGGCCCGCACACGGCCGCGATCATGATCACTAATCCGTCGACAGTCGGGCTCTTCGAATCGCGACTGCACGAACTGCTCGAGGCGGTTCACGAGGCCGGCGCGCTGGCCTATATGGACGGCGCCAACCTCAACGCCATCATGGGCCGCTTCAAGCCCGGCGAAGCCGGATTCGACGTCATGCACATCAACGTCCACAAGACCTTCTCCACGCCGCATGGCGGCGGCGGTCCCGGCGCCGGCCCGGTGGGAGTGGGGGAGAAGCTGCTGCCGTTCCTGCCCTCGCCGCGAGTCCTGCGCGAGTCGGACGGTTCGTTCCGACTCGAGACTCCGGGTGAGAGGCGCACCAGCATCGGTCGGGTCCGGGCTTTCGTGGGCAATACGGGCGTCCTCGTGCGTGCCTACGCATACATACGTGCCAACGGCGGTTGCGGCTTGTGCGAAGTGAGCGACGACGCGGTTCTGGCCGCGAACTATATGAAGTCGCAGGTCGCAGAGTTCCTGGACGTCCCGTTCGACCGGCACTGCATGCACGAGTTCGTGGCATCGGCGGCGACGTTGAAGGCCGAGACCGGCGTTCGAACCCTTGACCTCGCCAAGCGCCTGATCGATTACGGCTACCACCCGCCCACGATCTACTTCCCGTTGACCGTGGAAGAGGCGCTCCTAATCGAGCCGACTGAGACGGAATCGGTCGAGACACTCGATGCGTTCGTGGAGGCTCTCAGGAAGATCGTCGCCGAGGCGCATACGGACCCGGACCTTCTTTACGCGGCCCCGCACGACTCGCCGGTTCGCCGCCTGGACGAGACCACGGCCGCTCGACAGCCGAATCTGCGCTGGCGGGCGATGACTGGCAGTCAGACGCCGTGCCCCGATTGACGGCTACGTCAACCTTGATGCCGTCACGGGTCCGTTTGACACTCTACCGGTGCCTGGGCATAGTACGGCCCTGTGGCAGCCCGGCGGCTTCCCGTCTCGCTTTGACGGCGCCATTGATGCTGAGGGCGCGGGCCTCGGCTGTCCGATCGATTTCGTCAGGGAGCAGCCTGGATGCATAAGCGCCTGTTCGGCGTTCTCGTCGCCTCAATCGTAGTCGCCAGCGCATGCGGGTCGTCCAGTACGTGGCCAACGGCGTCGCTCGCGACGGGCCTGCCAACTCCGGATGTATCGACCGGATCGGCCGCCACGTCGCTCGATCTCACGACGACCACCTACTCGGCCATTCCGGCGGCCAAGAAGGGCGGCAAGATCACACTGGCCGAGTGGCAGTGGCCCACCACATTGAATCCCTACTACTGGCAGGAGACCACTGACATCGAAGTCTCCGACAGCATGTTCAGCAACCTCGTCGATGTGACTCCGGATCTCAAGTACGTGCCGGATTTGGCGACCAGCGTGCCGACGCTCGCCAACGGCGGAGTCGTGATCAACGGCTCGGGCATGGATGTCACCTGGAAGCTCCACCCCAACATGCAGTGGTCGGACAGCTCGCCAATCAATTGCGACGACATCAAGGCCACGTGGATGTGGATGATGAACAAGGACAACGCCGGGCTATCCTCCGGCACGGTTGGCTGGCAGGACGTTACTGGCGTTGACGGGGGTGGCGGAACCACTTGCGTCATGCACTTCGGCAAGATCTACGAGGGCTACCTGACCCTCGTGTCGCCGGTGCTGCCCGCTCGTTACCTGACGACCATCCCGGTCAAGAGTGCCCGGACCAAGCTCTACAACATGTCCGATCTGAGCCGGGCGGTCTTTAGCGGGCCGTACATCCCAACGGCCATCACGGCCCACTCGTCGATCACCCTCAAGCCCAATCCATACTGGTCTACGATCTCCGGCCACGCCCCATGGCTGGCGGCCGTGACGTGGAAGTACTACGGCGACGCTAACACGATGATCGACGGTTTCCGCAACGGCGAATATGACCTGGGCCAGGGCCTCGACAACACCAATGCGCCGGCCCTCACCGGCGTTTCCGCCGACCAGCAGGTCGTCCACGATTCATCTACTTACGAGCAGCTGGCCTTCAACAACGCCAGCTTCAGCACCAAGTACGGCGTCGATGCCCCGACCATAATCCAGGCAATCAAGCTGGCCACCGATAGAGAGGCCATCTCAAAGCTGCCCCTCGTCGGCGACGTCTCGCCGATCAACAACTTCGTGTCGCCGCTCGCCTGGTACTACAAGGATCTGGGCGGATCGACCGCTGCCGACGTCACGACCGCCTTCACGATCCTGGCCAACGCGGGTTGGGCCAAGGGGCCGGCCGGCTACCTCACCAAAGGTGGCAAGACGCTCGAGCTCAACTACTGCACGACTACATATCAGTACCGGCTCGACATGCTGACGGCGATGGCCAATGAGCTGCGCGCCGTCGGCATCAAGGTCGATATCGCCCAGAAGTTCCCCTCGATCATGTTCGCCAACTGGAACACATTGGGATCGGATACGGCCTGCAATTTGCAACATGGCAATTTTGACGTGGCCGAGTTCTCCTACGTGTCCCGCCTCGATCCTTTGAGCGGTTATCGCATCTATCACTCGACCCAGATTCCGAGCCAGAAGAGTACGAGCGGAGAGAACGTGAGCCGGATCAACGTCCCGGCACTGGACCAGGCGTACGATGCTATTGCTGGCACAGTCGATTTCGACAAAGTCGTCGCTTCGATGCATCAGGTTCAGGATCTGTACGCGTCGGATCAGAACACCTACCAGCTTCCTCTCTACTTCCGCAAGGACATCTGGCTCGTGAACCCCAAGCTCCACAATTTCACCGGCAATCAGAGTGAGTTCGGGGCTGAGTGGAATATCGGCGACTGGTGGGTCGGCTGAGCGATTGAGTGGCCGACCGCACGGCAGCCACGGCATCATGACGGCCGGCGAATTCGGCGTCGAAATCGCGCTCCCTCTGGGGGCCGGCTGACAGGAATCTCCTGCGCTAGGTAAGGTGTAGGCCTCACAGAGGGTCTGCCCGCGGACAGGGGACCTCCGTCCGGCCGTGGCTGTGACGGTGCTGCCGGCGGGCAACAGAGATCAGGAAGGACTTGACACGTGAAGCGTTGGGCATCGTTGTTGGCCGCTGTGGCTCTGGTCGCAGGAGCTTGTGGCTCCGGTGCGGCCTCACAGAGCCTGGGTCCCAAGACCGGCGGCACGTTGACGATCGCCCTTACCGGTGACATTCACTATGCGGATCCGGCCGTGGTGAACGACGCCAGCTCACTCTATGTCGCCAATCAAGTAGTTCAGGGACTGGTGGGTCTTGCCGCCGGAACCACGAGCGAGATCGTGCCCGTACTTGCCGCCGCCCTGCCAACGGTCAGCTCTGACGGGCTGACGTATACGTTCAAGCTCCGGAGTGGCATCAAGTTCCACGACGGGACCGACTTCAATGCGGAGGCCGTCAAGTTCAACTACGACCGATGGGCTGGCTTTGCCGCCGGTGATCTCCAAAAGAACGCCTATTTCTACAGCACGATCTTCGGGGGCTTCGGATCGTCGTCGAACATGGCCAGGGTTGATGCCCCCGACCCGGCGACTGTCGTTTTTCACCTCGTGGCGCCGCAAAGTAACTTCCTGATTTCCCAGACCGTGGTGGCATTCGGCATTCAGAGCCCCACGGCTATTAAGGAAAACGACGGCAACAACGCCAAGCTCGCCAAGAACGCTTACGCGCTGGGCACGAACGGCCAGGGCAAGGCAATGGTCGGGACCGGCCCGTTCATGTTCCAGGAATGGAAGGCCAACGATCACGTCACGCTCGTGAAGAACCCGAATTACTGGGATGCGACCGCCAGGCCGTACCTGGACAAGATCGTCTTCAAGCCCTACCAGGACCCCACCGCGGCGCTTGGGGCGCTTGAAGCGGGCGACGTGGACATGGTCGAGACGCTCGACGCGAACGGAGTCAAGACAGTGCGCGGCGACACCAGCTACCGGGTCTTCGACCGTGGCGCCGGCTGCGACATCATTCAGTTGGGCATGAACGGTTACGACAGCTCCGGTGCGACCACCAGCCCGGTGGCGTACGCGGAGGTCCGATTCGCGGTCGCGGCGGCGGTCAAGAAGTCCTCCTACGTAAACGGCTACTACGCCGGTCTGGCCACGGTCGCGGACAACTGGCAGCCCGTCGGAACCCAGTACTACAAGCGCGAATACCTGCCCGCGTACGACGTCACCGTCGCTCGGGGTTATCTCGCCAAGGCGGGTTATGGTTCCGGACCCACGCTCGACCTGTGGTATCCCAGCGGTGCGCCGACCACCGTCTTCCCCGACGCCAAGGGGCTGGCGCTGGCGATCGCGGCCGACCTGACTGCCGCCGGCATGACCGTGAATGTGAAGTCCGAGGCATATTCACCCAACTACCTGGCCGACTCGGCCGCGGGCAAACTGTCGATGTTTCTGCAGAGCCAGCCCTGTCGCTGGGGGGGAGCGGACGACTTCATCGATTCGGCGTTCTTCGGGTATCGCAACAACTCGGCCGCGCCGATGTTCAGCTACGCCAACGACGCCCTGAACGCGAGGATGGTCCAGGCTTTGTCGGATACTTCGGATGCCAAGGCCAAGGCGGACTGGCAGACTGCCCAGGACATGATTCGGGCCGACATGCCCACCGTCCCTCTCCTGACTTCGAAGCTTCCGGCAGGAGGGAGGGCCTACGTCAAGGGTTTCGTGGGCGCCGGCAACCAGACCGAGATCCTCAGCTCGGTCTGGCTCGACAAGTAGCGGCGCCTGGCTCGTCCGCCGCTAGACTTCTGACATGCAGCCCGTCCGAATCGCTCTAGCGCAGCTGGCGCCCCGGCTGGGCGTCCTCGCCGACAATCTGGCAGCCCACCACGCCGCGGTCGCGGCCGCTCGCGAGGGTGGTGCCGGCCTGATCGTGTTTCCGGAACTCAGCCTTACCGGCTACCAGCTACAGGACCTCGCCGCGGAAGTGGCAATGGCCGCGGACGACGCACGCCTGCTGGACCTGGCGCGAGAGTCCGCCGGCATGTCGGCCGTGGTGTCGTTCGTGGAAGAGGCCGCGGACCACAGGCTCTTCATCAGCGCCGCGCTCCTGGAGGACGGGGCCGTCAAGTTCGTCCACCGCAAGTTGTTCCTGCCGACGTACGGCCTCTTCGACGAGCGGCGCTTCTTCGCCGCGGGCGATCGGCTCCGGACGGTCGACTCCAATCTCGGAGTCAGACTCGGCATCGCCGTCTGCGAAGACTTCTGGCATCTGGCCGTGCCCGAGACCCTTGCTCTGGACGGCGCCCAGGTGCTCATCAACGTTTCGTCGTCGCCCGGGCGCGACCTCGCCGCGATCCACGAAGTGGGCTTGGGAACGGCAGCGTCTTGGCGGAACCTGATGCGCACCTACGCCCAGCTGACGACCAGCTTCGTGGTGTTCTGCAACCGAGTGGGAATGGACGAGACGGTCAGCTTCTGGGGCGGATCGGAAGTCATCGGGCCGAGCGGCGAGGCGATATTCACGGCACCGCTCTTCGATGAGGGCTTGCACTTCGTGGACATAGAACTGGGCGACGTGCGGCGCGAACGGATCGGCCTGCCGCTGTTGCGCGACGAGCGGCCGGAACTCCATCTGCGCGAGCTGCGCCGCATTCTGGCCGAGCGAACGGACCTGGGGATCGATGACGCCAGCGATGGGCCGGACGAGGGCGAGCGACCCTGATGCGCGCCGACGCCGGTTCGGCGCCGTCCGAACCGCTCTTTGAGCTGCCGCCGGAGCTGGCCATCGACACCGGTGTCGCCCAGCGGGTCACCGTGGGGTTCATTCGAAATCAGCTAAGGCAAGCCGGGTTCAGCCACGCCCTGCTGGGGCTCTCGGGCGGAATCGATTCGGCCCTGGTGGCGTTCCTGGCGGCCGAGGCCGTGGGCCCCGAAAACCTGCTGTGCGTCCTGATGCCGTATCGGACCTCGTCGCCCGAATCGGTCGAGCATGCCTTGCTCGTGGTCAATCGGCTCGGCTGTGCCCACGACACCGTCGACATCAGCGCCATGGTGGACGGCTACTTCGGGCGCGACGGTCAGATCGGCGCCGGCGGTCTTGGAGCGATGGATGCCAACCCGCTCCGACGGGGCAACTTCATGGCTCGGGCCCGGATGTGCAGTCTCTACGACCGGTCGGTGACATGGGGCGGTTTGGTCGTCGGCACCAGCAACAAGACGGAATCTCTGATCGGTTACTCGACGCTCTTCGGCGATTCCGCCTGCGCCTTCAACCCGATCGGCGACCTCTACAAGAGCCAGGTGCGGCAGGTAGCCGCGGCCGTCGGCGTACCCGAGGAAATCATTCGAAAAGCCCCCTCGGCCGACTTGTGGCCCGGTCAGACCGATGAGCAGGAAGCCGGTTTCAGCTACCCGGAACTGGACCGGCTTCTCTTCTGGATGATCGATAAGCGGCGGACTGACGAAGAACTGGCGGCCATGGGCTTCGCGACGACGGCCGTCGATCGGGTCAAGCGGCTCGTGGCGGTCTCCGAATTCAAGCGTCAGGTGCCGCCCGTTGCCAAGCTCGGGCCGAGGACGACCGGCGTGGACTATCTGTACCCGAGGCGCCGCCCCGGATCCTCCCGGTGAGTGGCGCCGGCAAGCTCTACATCGTCGCGACGCCGATCGGTAATCTGGGCGATGTCACGTTCCGGGCCATTGAAGTGCTCAAGACGGTGCCGCTCGTGGCCGCCGAGGACACGCGGCTGACGCGGCGCCTCTTCGCCCGGTACGAGATCGCCACTCGCCTCGTGAGCTACCACGCGCAGAGCGGCCCGGGCCGCGAGGCCGAGTTGCTGGAACACCTGCGCTCCGCCGGCGATCTGGCCCTGGTCACCGATGCGGGCACGCCGCTGGTGAGCGATCCCGGGGCGGAGCTGGCATCTGCCTGGGCCTCCGAGGGTGGAATCGTGGTTCCGATTCCAGGCGCGTCGGCAGTTCTGGCGGCGCTCGTGGCGAGCGGTCTCGCCGCGGCCCACTGGACCTTCGAAGGGTTCTTGCCACGGAGCGGTAAGGAGCGGCGCGTGCGGCTGGCCCGTATCGCGGCCGACGAGCGGGCCTGCGTCATCTACGAAGCCCCTTCCCGCGTGCCCGCGACTCTCACCGACCTGGCGGATGCGGTGGGCGGAGAACGGCGAGTGGCGATCTGCCGCGAACTAACCAAGATCCACGAGGAAGTGGCGCGCGGCCCGGCCCGTGACCTCGCGGCCGCGGCGAAGAGTGGCGGGGTGACGTTGCGCGGTGAGTTCGTACTGGTGCTCGAGGCCGTGGCCGCGGGCGAGGCCACCGCGAGGGCCGTGGCAGCGCGTCCGCCCGTCTCGATGGACGAAGCGCGGGAGCAGGTGGCGAGTCTCGTCGCCGGCGGCGCTCGGCGTTCCGAGGCCGTTCGCCAGGTGGCGGCCGCGACTGGAATCGACCGGCGCCAGTTGTATCGACCCGAGCAGGGCGGCCACTGAGAACGGGGCGCCGCGCCGGGGGAAGTGCGCAGCGCCCCGCGGGGAAACTGGCTAGGCCAGAATGAGGACCTCGTCGTCGGGGACGGATTCGTCTTCTTCCGTGGTCCGGGCGACGACGACGCCGACCTCCGCCGCCTCGTTCGGCGAGATCGCCGAGTCGGGGGGCGTGGTCTCGCCATCGGCTTGAGCCGCCATCGAATCGGCTTCGTAGTCGCGCTTGCGACGGCCGGAGAGCATCTCGACGGAGGTGGCCACTACCTCTGTCTTCCAGTGCCTCGCGCCGCGGTCGTCGTCCCACTGGCGGGTTTGCAGCCGGCCCTCTATGGCGACTTGCTGGCCCTTGCCGAGGTACTGGCCGCAGACCTGGGCCAGGCGGTCCCATACGACGACATTGTGAAATTCGGCTCGCTCTTTGCCGTTGCCGCGAAATTCGTTGGTGGCCACCGCGAAGGTGGCGACGCTCGATCCACTGGCGAGTGCCCGGAGTTCCGGGTCGCGGGTCAGTCGGCCGGTAAGAAGGACCTTGTTCACGGTCCCTATCTCCTCTTCCGGCGCCGCTCTTGGGCGACGCCCTGCGTGACGGCGGGTGCCCGAACCATATAGAGCGCCACTTAACCGTCGCTCAACCGCGCCTTTACGCAGCCGCGCTATGCTGCAACTCTCCGGCGCCGATCGCTGCGACCGGGCCCGCGTCCCAGGAGGACCTACCAGATGAATTCTCGGCGGAGAACCGTGTCTTGGCTCGGGCTGTCCGTGGTCGCCGCTGCGGTCCTAGCCGTCGCCGCCTGCGGTGGCTCAGGGTCTTCTTCGTCCGACGACACTTTTTACGGTTCGGACGCCACCGACTCGCCGACGCCGATCGCGAGCCTGGTCGACACCAATCCGCCAGCCACGCCGATGCCGGTCAACGGGTCAGCTCTGCCAACCATCCAACCCGCCCAGAGCGGCACGGTAATCGCCTGGGGCGACGACAGTGAAGGCCAGATAGACGTTCCGGACGGGTTGAGCGGCGTCGTGGCCGTTGCCGCCGGCGACAACTTCAGCGCCGCCCTCAAGTCGGACGGAACGGTCGTTGCCTGGGGCTCGGACGATTCCGGTGAAAGCGAGGTTCCGGCGGGATTGACCGGAGTCAAGCAGATCGCGGCCGGTGGGTCGTTCGGGATCGCTCTCAAGTCGGACGGCAGCCTGGTCGGATGGGGTGACAACACCAGCGCCCAGCTGACCATGCCCAGCGGCTTGAACGGTATCGTCAAGGTCGCGGCGGGCGGCTCGCACGTTCTCGCGCTCAAGTCGGACGGAACCGTGGTTGCGTGGGGCAGCGACTCGGGCGGTGAGATCGACGTGCCTTCAGGGCTTTCCAACGTGGTCGACATTTCCGCCGGCTACGACTTCAGCATGGCTTTGAAGAAGGATGGGACGATCGTCGCGTGGGGCAACAAGTTCCCGACCGACGGCGCCCCCAGCACGGTGAAGATCCCGGCCGGTCTGACCGGAATCACCGGCATCTCTGCGGGATATTTCCACGCCCTGGCGGTTCGTGCCGACGGGACCGTGGTGGGGTGGGGGACCGACAACAACGGTGAGACGAATACTCCCAGCGGACTCAAAGCGGTCGAGGTTGCGGCCGGAGGCGACATGAGCGTCGCCATTCGACCTGACGGAACGCTGACAGCCTGGGGCGGCGATGACAGCGGTGAGGCCACCGTGCCAGGCAGCCCTTCCAACGTGGTAGCCATAGCTTGCGGCGGTACGCACACGCTGGCTATCGTCGCGTCGAAGTAACGCCGGGAAAGGAACGACCGATGAGCCAGGAGATCAAAGACCGATTGGCGAACCGCGCGCCGGTAGACCTGGCCGCGGTTGGCGAAGCGGCCCTGATGGGCTGTCTCGATCACTCGCTGCTGCGGCCGGAATTGACGACCCGAGACGTGGAGGCGGGCTGCGACCTGGCGATCGAATGGGGCACCGCGACCGTGTGCTGCCGCCCGGCGGACGTGACTCTCGTCGTCGCCAGACTGCGAGGTTCGGAGGTGGCGCCGACGACCGTCATCGGGTTCCCTCACGGCGCCAATACGTCGCAGATCAAGGAGCGCGAGGCGGTCGCGGCCGTCGATAACGGCGCCATCGAGCTGGACGTCGTGGTCAACATCGGTGCCCTCCGATCCGGCAATCTGGGCTACGTACGTGACGAGCTGGCCGGACTGATCTACGCCGTGGCCCCGACGCCGGTAAAGGTCATCCTGGAGACCGCGTACCTGACCCCGGACCAGGTGGAGGCCGGCTGCCGCGTGGCGGTGGAGGCGCGAGCGGCCTTCGTCAAGAACGGTACCGGGTACTCGCCACGTGGCGCCGAAGTCGGTGAGATCGCGCTCATGCGCCGCTTCGTCGGCGATGGTGTTGGCGTCAAGGCCGCGGGCGGCGTCCGGACCCTGGACGCCGTACTGGCGATGCTCGCCGCCGGGGCGTGCCGCGTCGGAGCCACCGCCACCGCGGGTATCGGTGAGGAGTGGCGGACACGCGGCGCGGAGGCTCTGGCCGCGGCTATAGAAGCGAAGTTCCAGCGGGAGTCGCCGTCGACGCCGTAGCTGGGCGGTGTAATTACAAATCGTCATGACAGGGAATGTCGGCCTGCCATGATTGGCAAAGGACCGGCATGCCCGTCCCGACATCGCTGCCTTTCAGGGTGGCCGCTGCGAGCACATCCCGTACGAGAGTGCGATGCGCGAGAGTCGGGTGCGGAGTTTCGGGGCCCATGTGGAAAGCCTCCCGGTGGCGGTCTACCGCCGATCGGTCGAGCCTCCATGGCGACTGGTGTACATCAGCGACGCGATTGAGTCGATCGCCGGGTACAGGGCGCAGGATCTGGTCGTTCCGGGCGCGGCCGCCGAGGCCATCGTTCCGAGCCTCGAGGACTTGCCGTCGGTGACGGCCGCGATCGAGGCCGCCGTGTCAAGCGGGCGGCCGTTTGAGGTCGACTACCGCATTCGGTGCGCGGACGGGAGCACGCGCTGGGTCGTGGATCGCGGCCAGGTCGAGCGCGGCGGCAGTGGACCTCGATCCTGGATCGAGGGGGTCCTATTCGACATCACCGATCGCAAACTGGCGGAACTGGAGCTCAACAACCAACGGGCTCTGCTCCGGGCCCTCATGGACAAGACCCCGGACCACATCTACTTCAAGGACGCGGACAGTCGCTTCACGATGATAAGTGCGGCCATGGCCCGCTCCTTCGGTCTGGACGATCCCCTGCTCGTAATCGGCAGGGCGGACCCGGACTTCTACACGGACGATCATGCGCGGCCCGCTCTCGAGGACGAGCGCGAGATCATGCGCACGGGCACTCCTATCGTCGATCTGGAGGAGAGGGAGACTTGGCCCGACGGGCGTGAAACGTGGGCCTCGACGACCAAGATGCCATTCACGAACGACGAGGGCGACGTCATCGGCACGTTCGGGATTTCCCGGGACATCACTGCCCGCAAACAGGCCGAGAAGGAGCTTCGGGAGGCGGCCATCGCGCTCGAGGCGGCTACGGCCCGGGCCGTGGAGTTGGCCGCGGCGGCCGACCTGGCCAACCGAGCAAAGGGCGAGTTTCTGGCGAACATGAGCCACGAGATCCGGACGCCGATGAATGGCGTCATCGGGATGATCGGGCTCCTGCTGGACACGGAGCTCGACGAGGATCAGCGGCATTATGCGGAGACCGTGCGCGCCAGTGGCGAATCTCTGCTCGGCCTGCTAAACGACATTCTCGACTTCTCCAAGATCGAGGCGGGGAATGTCGAGTTGGAGGTGCTCGACTTCGACATGCGCGCCCTGCTCGATGATTTTGCCGCGATGCCGGCCCTTCGTGCGCACGAGAAGGGGCTGGAGTTCATCTGCGCGGTGGCGCCGGACGTGCCGGCCTACGTCCAGGGCGATCCGGGCCGACTGCGCCAGGTCCTCCTCAACCTTGCCGGCAACGCCCTGAAGTTCACCCAGCAGGGAGAAATCTCCGTCCGCGCCGGGCTCGTCGCCGAGACGGATACGGATGTCGTGGTGCGATTCTCGGTCAAGGACACCGGCATTGGCATCGCGCCCGAGAATCAGGCGCCGATGTTCGAGAAGTTTACCCAGGCGGACGCATCCACCACTCGACGCTTCGGCGGGACAGGCCTCGGGCTGGCGATCTCGAAGCGGCTGGTCGAACTTATGGGCGGCGAGATCGGGGTAGTGAGCGAGGTTGGGCGAGGTTCGGATTTCTGGTTCACGGTCCGCCTGACCAAGCAGGCCGAACCGGAATTGGCGCCTTTCCCTGTCGCAGCGATCATAGGAGCCCACATTCTCGTGGTGGACGACAACGAGACCAACCGTGAGGTTCTGTCGGCCCAGCTCCGCGCCTGGGGCGCGCGTGCGGAGGTCGCATCTAATGGACCGGCGGCGCTTCTGGCACTGGCAGGAGCGCGGGAGGCAGGGGATCAATTCGTGGCGGGGATCCTCGACATGCAGATGCCCGACATGGACGGGGCGGATCTCGCCCGCGCGATCAAGGCAGACGAGAACCTGAAGCACACTCGCCTTGTGCTCATGACGTCCCTCGGCCAGCGAGGCGATGCGCGGCAGATGGAGGAACTCGGTTTCGCTGCCTACGTGGTAAAGCCCGCTCGGCAGTCGGACCTGTACGACAGCCTGTCCACGGTCCTCGCCACGACACCGGTCAGCCCGCGCGCACGACGCATCGTCACACGTCACGCCGTGCGCGAGATGCGACGTGGGGCGATCCGCATCCTGCTCGCGGAGGACAACGTCACCAACCAGCAGGTTGCGCTGGGCATTCTCAAGAAGCTGGGGTTGCGGGCGGACGCCGTGGGTGACGGCTCCGCGGCCATCACGGCGCTCGAGACGCGTCCCTACGACCTGGTGCTGATGGACGTGCAGATGCCGGTGGTCGACGGCCTGGAGGCGACACGGCGGATACGGGATCCGCGATCCGCAGTTCTCCATCATCGGGTCCCGATCATCGCCATGACCGCCCATGCCATGCAGGGCGATCGCGATCGGTGCCTGGATGCCGGAATGGACGACTACGTCACTAAGCCGATCTCGCCGGACGCGCTGGCCGTGGCACTAGACAGGTGGCTGCCTCGGGAGGAATCGGTCCCGAAGTCGCGCCGCGCCGCAGTGCGCCCGGCCTCGGCGCAGCCGACCGTGGCGCGAGTGGTGGGTGCCCGCGCCGCGACGGCCCTGGCCCAGGCCCCGGCAGAGAGTTCCGGCGGGTCCGAGGTGCCGGTCTTCGACTCGGGGGGCATGATGGCAAGGCTCATGGGCGACTTGGACCTCGCCCGAATCGTCGTGGAGGGTTTCCTGGAAGACACTCCCCGGCTCATCGCCGCCCTCAGCAAATCGCTCGCGGCCGGCGATGCGCGGGGCGCGATTCTTGGGGCCCATACGATCCGCGGCGCGTCGGCAACCGTGTGCGGCGAAGCAGTGCGGGCAGTGGCCTGGGAGATGGAGAAGGCGGCGACCGCGGGCGATCTCGACGCCGTCGAGGCCCGCATCCCCCAGCTCGAGTCGGAATTCGGCCGGTTGTCCGTCGCGATGGGCGCCTTCATCGGCGATACCCGTGAGCCCGATTTGCAAGGCGTGAACCGATGAGGATCCTCGTTGCGGACGACGACCTGACTACGCGTCTCGTCCTGACGGGCGTGCTGACGAAGTGGAACCACGAGGTGGTGGTCGCGGTGGACGGCACTCAGGCGTGGGAGACCATGCAGCGCGCCGACGCTCCGACGCTTGCGATCCTCGATTGGATGATGCCGGGGCTCTCCGGCGTAGAGGTGTGCGGCCTGGTCCGGAGCTTGCCGTCCGACCAGCCGCCTTACCTGATCCTCCTGACGTCGAAAGGCGAGAAGGCCGACATCGTCACGGGGCTGGAGGCCGGCGCCGACGACTACCTCGCCAAGCCATTCGACCCCGACGAGCTTCGCGCCCGAGTCGGCGTGGGCCGGCGCATCATCGACCTGGAGGGACGCCTATTGGAGGCTCGCGATGCCCTCGCCCGCGAAGCTACGCACGATCCTTTGACCGGGGCGTTCAACCGCCGGGCGTTGGTCGGATACGTCACGCGGGCAATCTCCGAGGAACGTCGGCATCACGACGGGTTGGCGCTTGGCATCTGCGACGTCGACGAGTTCAAGAAGGTCAACGACACATATGGCCACCAGGTTGGCGACGAAGTGCTGGTCGGACTCGTGGGGATTCTGTCGGGGATCCTGCGCGGCCATGACGTCCTGGGTCGCTACGGCGGGGACGAGTTCGTTGTCCTGGCCGGGCATCTCGATGAAGCGGACGCGGGGCCGTTCTTCGAGCGCATGCGGGCCGAAGTCGCGGGTCATCCGATCCTCACCAAGGCCGGCGAGGTTGCCATCACGCTAAGCTTTGGCGTCAGCACGTGGACCGACGATCAGGCCGAGGACGAGCTTCTCGCCGCCGCCGACGCCGCGCTGTACCGAGCCAAGGACGAGGGCCGCAACCGCGTGGCGTTCGCGCGCGGTGCGGCAGCGTCCACCGGGATCGGCGGCGCTGCCTAAACGCCGAGAATGGATCGGCCGACGTCGACGGGAAGGACGCAATGGGGGCGCCGATTTCGACACAGCAGGCAAAACCCGATCCGCAATATGCGATCGCGACCTTGGGATATCGAGTCGTAGCATGGCTCTTCGATTTTGCCGGACTCTCGGCCATCATGATCGTGTTGACAGACGCCCTCGATCTGGGCCAGACCTTCAGCGCAACGTTCGTTCGTGCCGACGGGACGCTGGTCAGCCAATCCGGGTATTCAGTCGGGGCAGATGTCACAGATTCGGTTCTGCTGCTCTTGTCGGCGGCCTATTGCATTGGTCTATGGCATTTCTTCGGTGGGACACTCGCCCAGCGTGCCCTTGGCATGCGCGTGCTTGACCGTGACCAGCCCAAGCGACTTAGCTTGTTTCGGGCGTTTCTTCGCTGGTTTGGCCTGTACGGTTGGTTCTTCATCGGGATTGCTTCGGCTTACTCCGATTTCACCTGGCCCTTCACGATCGCGGTGGGTGCCTGGCTTGTGACGCTACTGGTGACCGCGGGCCGGAGTGGCCAGAAGACTGGGCTCCACGATCGCCTCGGCCGCGACATCGTCGTTCGAGTCGTAAGGCAGTAGCGGCATCGGCTAGAGTCCGGGGCGTTGAAGGCACGCGACGGTGAGGGAGGGCAAACGTTGTATAGCAGCACGCGGATCTCACCGTACCTCGCTGCCGTGGGTGCCAGTCTGGTCATTGCGAGCATCGCCATCGGCGCGTCCGCGAGGGTGTCGGCCTTGGCCGCAGTAATTGCGATCTTGGGGCTTCCGGAGATACTGCGCACATTGAATCCGCCACCCTCGGACCGAGCAGGTGGCTGCCAGGTGTGGAGCCTAGAGAGGTTCAGGCAGTGATCTACACGCCGCTGCTTGTTCCTTATGGTGCTTGGGCCCGGCCTTGGCGGGATCTGGGTGGTGTGGCTCGTCGCGTCCGTCATCCCCATCGATCCGGGACGGCTTCCGCGTTCACTTCGCATGATTCGTTTCCCGGTGAGTAGGTTTGATCGTCCGGACACTGTTCACATGGCCGCACTACGCATAGAGTCACGAGCCAGCCTGCGAGCTTATAGAGTCCTCGCCGCTTGTCTGGTGGTCCTGTCTCAAACCATTCAGGTTCGCAGCGCTACTGACTCCCGTTTGGCTGCGACCCTCGAACCCGCTCCGCTGATCGAGGCATTCGCTGAGTGGTCCCTCATGTTGGCTTGGTGTGTCTTCGTGGTCAGGGAGTTTCGACGAGCTGGCCGTGGCTAGGTGCCGACATCACCACGGCGGTTTGGCACGGAGGTGCGGTCAATGACTGGTGCTGAAGTTGGCGCGCTCTTGGTCCTGTTCGGCGTCGCCCCGATCGGTAGCTGGTTCATGATCAGTGGTCTTGTTGCGCTCTTCATTCCCGCGGACCCTGCCAACCTGCCGAGGATTGGGGTCTGGCTTCAGCGCCAATTAGGGAGTAGCGAGGACAGCTCTTTGCCACCTCTCATTCATCACGTATGGTGGGGAGGGCTAGGCCTGTTCACGTTCCTGATCATGCAGGGAGTGGATGTTCGGGCCCTTGCAGACCCCAACCAGTCGGCAGCCTGGGCCGACGTCAGGATTGCGGTCGTCCTGGTCGAAGCGGCGTTGCTCATCTGGACCGTCTGGCTCGTGGCTACCTTCTGGCGTGCCAGGTCGAGATCCCGATAGACTCCGACTCGAACCGGACCAGCACCAGCGAATCTGGCGTCGCAATCTCACGACCGCCCGGCTCCGCGCGCCGATTAAGCTCATCCCTCTTCCGCCAGCCGCACCCCTCGTCGGGAGGGCATCGGCTCCTGCTATACTTCCGGTCGCGATGCGGACACGCGTCGCTGGCTCCACAAGTAACCTCGCCAAGGAGGCAACGTTGCCCCAGGAAGGCGTGCCGTTCGCCCCGTGAGACGAACCACCACCTTCGCTCCGCTCGGAGTCGCGACTCCCACGGAGGGGCAGTCTACCCAGGTCCCCGGCCACTCGGCCGAGGGCTTTTTGGTTTCCCGGGGTACTCACGGACTCACCGCCGGGGCGAGCGCAAAGGGGATTCGTAGATGCCCGCCACGGTGATAGTCGGCTTGCAATGGGGAGACGAGGGCAAAGGCAAGACAACCGATGCTCTGGCAGCCGACGTCACAGCCGTCGTCAGATATCAGGGCGGTGACAACGCCGGTCACACCATCATGCTCGGCGAGGAGNNGGAGGTCTTCAAGCTCCACCTCGTCCCGTCCGGTGTGCTGTATCCGCACATCGCGCCGATCATCGGCAACGGGGTCGTGGTCAACCCGGCCACTCTCATCGCCGAACTGGACATGCTCGCGGGTCGCGGCATCGAGGTGGACCGGGTTCGCGTCAGCAAGCACGCCCACGTGATCATGCCCTACCACATCGCCCTGGACGGAGCGATGGAAGCCAGACTCGCCAAGGCGGCCGTGGGGACCACGCGTCGCGGCATCGGGCCGGCCTACGCCGACCGCGCCTGGCGCATCGGCATCCGAATGGAAGACCTTCTCGACGGACCCGCGCTCCGAAGCAAACTGGCCCGAATCCTGCCGGAGAAGAACGCCACGCTGCAGCGCCAGCATCGAGTCGAAGGCTTCGACCTGGATGAGCTGGTCGCGCTGGCGACGGAGTGGGGGACTCGACTCCAGCCGCATCTGGCCGACACGACGCAACTCGTCCAGGAAATGCTGGCTCGCGGCGAACACATCCTGTTCGAGGGCGCGCAGGGAGCGCTGCTCGATCTGGACCACGGCAGCTATCCGTTCGTGACCTCGTCCAACCCGATTGCGGGCGGCGCCTGCACGGGCGGCGGCATCGGTCCGCTCCAGGTCGACGAAGTCCTGGGCGTGATGAAGGCCTACGCCACTCGCGTTGGCGCGGGTCCGTTTCCGACGGAGCTCGAGGACGAGATCGGCGAAGGGATCATCGATCGCGGTCGCGAGTTCGGGACCACCACGGGTCGACGACGGCGGGTGGGCTGGTTCGACGCGGTTCCGCTGCGTTACGCCGCGGCCGTCAACAGCTGCAGTTCGATCATGCTCAACAAGATCGACATCCTGTCCGGTCTGGACGAATTGCTGATCTGCGTCGCCTACGACGTCGACGGTGAGCGTGTCGACTGGTGGCCGTCCGACGCGGACATCCTGGCGCGGGCGAAGCCGATCTACGAGAGCTTCCCCGGCTGGAAGGAACCGATCCACGACTGCCGATCCATGGCGGATCTGCCCGTCAACGCCCGCCGCTACGTCGATGCCGTGGAGCGCCTGTCCGGCACGACGATCTGTCTGGTGTCGGTTGGGCCGGAGCGGCATCAGACCATCGAGCGGCTGCCGAGGCCGCAGCGGCCCAAGCCACTCGCCGCGCCACGCCCGGGGAATTGATGACGACCGGGGCGATGCCGAACGACGCAGCCGCGACTCGCGGCCCCGCCCGCCTGCTCGTCCTGGGCGGCGGCGGGCGCGAACACGCCCTCGTCTGGAGTCTCGCCCGAGAAGCGGCCGTCGAGGCGGTCCTGGCGGCGCCGGGCAGCGACGCCATCGGCGACGAACTGAAGGCGAGTTGCTTCCCCGACGTATCGGCCACGGACGCTGCCGCCGTAGTGGCGCTGGCCACCCGCGAGAACGTGGATCTGGTTGTGGTAGGCCCCGAGGCGGTTCTGGAGGCGGGCGTCGTGGATGCGCTTCTGGACGCGGGCATTCCCACGTTCGGGCCCACGCGGGCCGCGGCTCGCATTGAGTGGAGCAAGGCGTTCTGCCGCGACGTGGCCGCCGCGGCTGGAGTGCGGATGGCCCGCGGCGCGGACTTCACGGAGCTGGAACCGGCTCTCGCGTTCGCGCGCGAGGAAGCGGAGCGCCGCGGGGCGCGCGGCGTGGTCATCAAGGCGGACGGCCTCATGGCGGGCAAGGGCGTTACCGTCTGTGACGACTTCGCCACGGCCGAAGCGGCCCTTCGGGCGCTCTTCGCGGCAGCCGCCGGCGAGGGCGCGGGCAGTGGCGCGGGCGCCGGGGCCCCAGTCGTCGTGGTGGAGGAGCGACTCATCGGTGTGGAGGCCAGCCTCATCGCCATCTGCGACGACCACGGCGCTCTGGCCCTGCCGCCGGCGCGCGACCACAAGCGGCTCCTGGACGACGATCGCGGCCCGAACACCGGCGGCATGGGTGCGTACAGTCCCGTGCCGGATCTGCCGGAGAGTCTTTGCGCCACACTCGTGGACGTGATCCACGTGCCGATCCTGGCCGAACTGACCCGCCGAGGCGCCCCGTTCCGCGGCGCCCTCTACGCCGGCTTGATGCTGACGCCGGAGGGACCGGCGCTCATCGAATGCAACGCCCGCTTCGGCGATCCGGAGATTCAAGTTCTCCTGCCGCGGCTTGCCGTCCCGATCGGGCCGCTGCTGTACGGCGCTGCGCAGGGTGATCTCGCCGCCGCGGCTGCGGAGTTGGGGCTAACGGGCCGGATGCTGCCGACGACCGGCGACGCGGCTGTGGCCGTAGTTCTGGCCGCGGCGAACTACCCGGAGACGCCACGTCGCGGCGACGCAATCTCGGGGCTGGATGATGCGGCCGCCACCGGAGCCACGGTCTTCCACGCGGGCACGAAGCGAGTGGCGGACGGTGAAGCCGGAGCGGGGGCGGCCGGCCTCGGCGCCACTGCCACGGCCGACGCCACTGTCGGCGGCCACTTCCAGACCAACGGCGGCCGCGTTCTGGCGGTGGTCGGAACCGGGGCCACGATCGCGGCGGCGCGGGCGGCGGCCGAGAAAGCCGCGGACGCTATCTCGTGGGCAGGCATGCAGCGCCGCCGCGACATCGCGGCTGTACTGCCGCCGGCGCCGTCGGGTTCCGCTATGGACGCCGCCTCGCCGGACCCGGTGTCCATGAAGGCCTGGACGGGAGGGGCACGATGATCCCGCGCTATACGTTGCCGGAGATGGGCGCCATCTGGACCGAGCAGGCCCATTTCGAAGGCATGCTGCGAGTCGAGATCGCCGTCGCACGAGCGGAAGTCGGCCGTGGCATGGTTCCTGTCGCCGCGCTGCGGGCGATCGAGTCGCGCGCCCGAGTCGATGTCGAGCGCATCGCCGAAATCGAAAAGACGACAGACCACGACGTCATCGCCTTCGTCAGCCAGGTCGCGGAGACGGTCGGCGAAGAAGGCCGCTACCTCCATCTCGGGCTTACCAGCAGCGACGTCGTCGACACCGCCCTGGGACTCCAGTTGCAGGCCGCGGGCCGGCGTCTGGTCGAAGACTGTGACGCTCTTATCGAGGTGCTCGTCGCCCGTGCCAGGGCCGAAGCTGGTACGGTGATGATGGGCCGGACTCATTCGGTCCACGCCGAACCGACGACCATGGGCATGAAGATCGCCGGCTGGGCCTTCGAAATCGCCCGCGATAGAAGCCGCCTCGCTGCCGCGGTCGACGACTCGTCCACTGGCAAGATTTCCGGGCCGGTGGGCACGTACAGCCATCTCGAGCCGGATCTCGAGGACGAGGTTCTGGCCGACCTGGGTCTGCATCGCGACCCGATCTCCACGCAGATCGTTCAGCGCGATCGCCACGCGGCGCTGGTCGCGGCCATCGCAATCACCGGCGGCTCGCTGGAGCGCATCGCCACCGAAGTCCGCAACCTCCAGCACACGGAAATCGGCGAACTGATGGAGCCGTTCCGGGCCGGTCAGAAGGGCTCCAGCGCGATGCCCCACAAGCGAAACCCCATCCTGTCCGAACGCATCGCCGGCATGGCCAGACTGCTGCGCGGCTACGCCACCGCCGCGATGGAAAATCAGCCGCTCTGGCACGAGCGTGACATCAGCCATTCCTCGGCCGAGCGCGTGCTCCTGCCAGACGCCACGATCATCCTGGACTACATGCTGGTCAAGACGCGCGGCCTCGTGGAGCGGCTGGTTGTGCGGCCGGAGCGGATGCGCGAGAACATAGAACGTGGCCTGGGGCTGCACTGCAGCAGCCGCGTCCTGCTGGCTCTGGTCGAGCAGGCCGGATTGTCTCGTGAGGCCGCCTATGCCGTCGTCCAGCGGAATGCCCTGCGGGCCGCCGATGAACGCTGCCAGCTTCGCGAGTTGCTGGCCGCCGATCCGGAAGTGGCGTCGCGGCTTTCTGACGAAGCCCTGGCCGCTTGCTTTGACGAGAGCCACTTCCTGCGCAACGTAGCTACCGCCATCGCCCGCCTCGACGAGCTCGTCCCCGCCCGAAAGGAGACTGCCGATGCCGCCCGCTGAAACCGTGAATCCCGGCGATCCCAGAGCTGCCGGAGCCACTCTCCACACCGCCGGGGGTCCCGTGCGGTCCGGCAAAGTGCGCGACCTGTACGACGTCGGCGATCGGCTGCTGCTCGTCGCCAGCGACCGCCTCTCGGCCTTCGACGTGGTCCTGCCCACGCCCATCCCGGACAAGGGTCGCGTTCTGACGGGCGTCTCGCGCTACTGGTTCGGCCAGACCGCCGACATCATCCCCAACCACCTTCTCGGCACCGATCCGGCGCTGCTGCCGGCGGGGTTCACCGACGAATCCGGCCTCGCCGAGCTGCGCGGCCGGATGATGCTGTGCCGTAAGGCCCGGGTTCTGCCTGTGGAGGTGATCGTCCGCGGCTACGTGTCGGGCTCGGGCTGGAAAGACTACAAGCGCAGCGGCTCGATCTGCGGCATCGAACTGCCCAAGGGTCTGCGCGAGTCGGATCGGCTGCCAGAACCGATCTTCACGCCGTCGACCAAGGCGGAAGTCGGGCACGACGAGAACATCGGCTTTGATGCCATGGTGGATCTTGTCGGGGCAGAAATGTCCGAGCGGGTCCGCGACATCGCCCTGAGGCTGTACGCTCGTGGCGCCGCGATCGCCGAAAAGGCGGGGATCCTGCTGGCCGACACCAAGTTCGAGCTTGGTACGGCCGTCGACACCGGCGAGTTGATCCTGATCGACGAGGTCATGACTCCCGACTCGAGCCGATTCTGGGAAGCGGCCGCTTACGAGCCGGGACGGGCTCAGGCCAGCTTCGACAAGCAGCCAGTTCGCGACTGGCTCGAAACCCAGCCGTGGGATAAGACCTATCCGGGACCCGGGCTGCCGGCCGAGATCGTGGCCGACACTCGACAGCGATATGTGGCGGCGTTCGAGCGGATCACCGGGGCCAGCTTCGACCGTTACCTGCAGGAGGATGTGATCGCCCAATGAGCGAGTTCCGGTATGCCGTCAACGTTCTGCCCAAGCCCGGCATCCTCGACCCCCAGGGACGGGCCGTGGAATTGAGCCTGCCTCATCTNNCGAGCCGGAGGCCCGCGGCGTGGTCGACGGTCTGGCCAAAGAGCTGCTGAGCAACCCTCTCATCGAGGTGTATGCCATCGAGCTGCTCGAAGGGACATCGTCGGCGACGTCGAAGGTGCCGGCACTGTGAAAGTAGGGGTCGTCACTTTCCCCGGCTCCAACTCGGACGTCGATTCGCTCAACGCCCTGACCGTCGCCGGCGTCGATGCGGTCACGCTCTGGCACGAGTCGCCGGACATGCACGGCGTCTCGGCCGTCATCCTGCCGGGCGGCTTCGCCTACGGCGACTACATCCGGGCCGGCGTCATCGCCCGCTTCTCGCCGGTGATGAGCAGCGTGAAGGATTTCGCGGCCACGGGCGGGTTCGTCCTGGGGATCTGCAACGGCTTCCAGGTTCTGGCCGAATCCGGACTCGTGCCCGGCGCGTTGCTGCGTAACCGTTCGCTGCGGTTCGCCGGTCGACTCGTGAGCATCAAGCCACAGCGCCTCGATTCGCCGTTCACGCACCTGGCCACGGGCGCGGCGCTGCGCGTGCCGGTCGCTCACGGGGAAGGTTGCTACTACGCCGACGAAGCCACTCTCGACGAACTGGAACGGGCGGGGCAGGTTCTGTTCCGGTACGTCCACGAGGATGGCTCGCCCGTGACGGATCCGGAAGACACGGCGAATCCGAACGGCTCGCTGCGCGCGATCGCCGGAGTCTGCAACTCGACGGGGAATGTCGCCGGACTGATGCCGCATCCGGAACGGATGTCGGAGGGTGTGCTGGGCAACGACGGTGGAATGCAGATCGTCCGCTCGCTCGTGGAGAGCGCGGCCGCATGGGAGAAGGCCGGGCGGCCCGCGCCGAAGGCCGCGAAGCTGGAGGCGGGACGATGACGACGGCACAGGGCGGCGAGCCGCTTCACCGCGCGCTGGGCATTACAGACTTCGAGCTTGACGTAATCCGTCAGAAACTGGGCCGCGAACCCAACCACACGGAGCTGGCGGTCTTCAGCGTCATGTGGAGCGAGCACTGCTCATACAAGAGTTCCAAGCCGCTCCTCAAGACGCTCCCGACGCGCGGCAACGGCATGATGGCCGGCGTCGGCGACAACGCGGGCGTGGTCCGGATCGGGGATGGGCTGGCGGTCGCGTTCAAGATCGAGAGTCACAACCACCCGTCCGCGGTCGAGCCGTATCAGGGCGCCGCCACAGGCGTCGGCGGCATCCTGCGCGACATCTTCACCATGGGCGCTCGGCCGATCGCGGTCCTCGACGCGCTCCGTTTCGGCGACCCGACGGATCCACATACTCGCCACCTGGTCGACGGCATCGTTCGCGGCGTCGGCGGCTACGGCAACTGCGTGGGCGTGCCCACGGTCGGCGGCGAGCTTGTCTTCGACCCGAGCTACCAGGGCAACCCGCTGGTCAACGTGATGGCGATCGGGCTGCTCGAGGAGCGGATGCTGATCCTCGCCGAGGCGCCCGGGCCGGGCAACTACGTCGTCCTGTTCGGCTCCACCACTGGCCGCGACGGTATCGGCGGAGCGAGTGTCCTCGCTTCGGCGACCTTCCAGGACCAGGATCCGTCCAAGCGGCCAGCGGTCCAGGTCGGCGATCCGTTCGCCGAGAAGCTGCTCATCGAGGCCAGTCTGGAACTGATCGACCGGCGACTCGTGGTCGGCATCCAGGACCTGGGCGCGGGCGGCATCTCCTGCGCCACATCTGAATCGGCCGACAAGGCGGGCACCGGCATATTGCTGGATCTGGACGCGATTCCGCGCCGAGAACCCGGCATGGCGCCCTGGGAAGTGATGATTTCCGAGTCTCAGGAACGGATGCTGGCAACGTGTCTGCCGGAGAACTACGCCGCGGTGCGCGAGGTCTGCGAGCGGTGGGGCATCCCGATCGCGCTCGTCGGCCGCGTTACCACGGACGGTGACATCGCTATCATCGAAGGCGGAATCGGCCCCGACGGCGGCCCCAATCCGGGTGCCACGGAGATTGCCCGCATCCCCGCCGCGGCCCTTACGAGCGACGCCATCGTCCACAAGCGCGTGGCCACACCCCCGGCTCGACGCCGCGCCGCGCCGGCTCCGGGTCTGCCACTCACCGCCCACGACGGCCTGCCGGAACGTGGCATGGACCCCGCCTCCGTCCTGGCGGCGCTGCTCGGCAGTGCCAACCTTTCCAGCCGCCGCTGGGTCTACGAGCAGTACGACTCGAGCGTCCAGAGCAACACCGTCGAGTGGCCCGGCCACGGGGCGGCGGTGCTCCGTGTCAAGGGCACCAAGAAGGCGCTCGTGGCCACAACCGACGGAAACCAGACCGTCAGCGTCATCGACCCGTTCCTGGGCGCCCAGTTGTCCGTGGCCGAGGCCACTCGCAACGTCTCGATCACGGGTGCGCGGCCGCTCGGCATCACCAACTGTCTCAACTACGGCAATCCGGAGCGGCCAGAGGCTTTCTGGCAACTCCAGGAAGCGGTGCGGGGCATGGCTGAAGCTTGCCTGGCATTGAGCGTGCCCGTAACCGGCGGCAACGTTTCTCTCTACAACGAATACCCGGGCGGAGCAATCTCGCCGACTCCGGAGATCGGCGTTGTCGGACTTCTGGACGACATCGCAACACTCATCCGGCCACCCTTCACTACCGCGGGCGACTCGGTGATGCTCATCGGCAAGTCGGTGCCCGGTATGGCCGGATCCTCCTACGCGAACCTGGCCGGCATCTCGGCCGAGGACTCGCCGCCGAGCATCGATCTGGCGCGAGAGGCGGCGCTGCAGTCGTTCATTCGCGAAGCCATCGGGCGTGGTCTCGTGGCGTCGGCGCAGGACGTATCGGGCGGCGGTCTGGCCGTTGCCCTGGCGGAGTGCTGTATGTGGAGCGGCCTCGGAGCCAAGCTGCGCCTCGGTGTTCTGGGTTCTCCGGCCATCGAGCTATTCGGCGAGGGTCCCTCGCGGCTCGTCCTATCCTGCCGCCCTCGCCATGCCGCGGCCCTCGAGTTGCTGGCCCGCCAGTTCGGTCTCGACTCGTGCGTGCTGGGCACGGTCGGCGGCGAGCGGCTGCGCATCGAACTGACCGGCAGTGGCGCAACGGGCGCGGCCGAGGAGCGCGGTTCGCGCGTCGCCGACGCTCTGGACGTTTCCGTCGTTGATCTCCGCCACGTCTGGGACCACGGCCTCGCCAGGGCCCTGGGCGTCGAAGCCGGTCCCGCCGATGCGGGGGCGCCGGCGGCATCCTCAAACGAGGGCAAGTAACCATGTGCGGCATCTTCGGCGCGGTGACCCCGGGCAGGGATGCCGCGGGAGTGGCGGCGCTCGGCGTCTTCTCTCTCCAGCATCGCGGCCAGGAGTCGGCCGGCGTTGCCGTCAGCGACGGCGAGCAGCTGATGCTCTACAAGGACCTCGGTTTGATCGCCCAGGTCCTCGACGAGCGGCGGCTGCCGAGCCTGCGCGGCCCGCTGGCGATCGCTCACTGCCGCTACTCGACCACCGGTTCGACGGTCTGGGAGAACGCCCAGCCGACGTTCCGCATGTCTCGCGGTCGATCGATCGCGGTCGGCCACAACGGCAATCTCGTCAACACGCGCGAGCTTCTGGCCCGACTCGAAGGCGGCAAGACGCGTCTGCCGGCGACGACGGACACCGAATTGCTGACTGCGCTGCTGGCGGACGATCCCTCGGGCGACACGTTGACGGCGCTCAAGAACGTTCTGCCGCACGTCAAGGGCGCCTACTCGCTGGCGATCCTCGACGAGAAGCGGGTCATCGGCGTGCGCGACCCGTTCGGGTTCCGGCCGCTGGTGCTCGGTCGACTCGAGACTGCGGTCGACGATCCCGAAGGCAAACATTCGGGCGGTTGGTTGATCAGCTCCGAGTCGGCCGCGATCGAGGTGGCCGGCGGGATCGTGGTCCGTGACATCGAGCCGGGCGAGATCGTGATTCTGGAGGAGGGCAAGGAGCCTGTATCGATACGTTTCGCCGAGGGCCACGAGCGGCTGTGCGTCTTCGAGCTCATCTATTTCGGCCGGCCGGACTCGTATATGCTCGGTCGCAACCTCTACGAGTCGCGTCGCCGGATGGGCATGGCCCTGGCCAAAGAGTCGCCCGTCGAGGCGGATCTGGTGATGCCCGTCCCTGATACCGGGGCTCCGGCCGCGGCGGGGTACGCGGAGGGGTCGGGGCTGCCGTACCGCGAGGGCATGGTCCGAAACCGCTACAGCGGCCGGACCTTCATCCAGCCGTCGCAGGGCTTGCGCCAGCGCGGCGTCACGGTCAAGTTGAGCCCGCTGCGCGAAGTTGTCGCCGGCAAGAAGCTGATCGTCGTGGACGACTCGATCGTGCGCGGCA
>PMLK01000113.1:1114-17300 GCA_003158875.1 Chloroflexota bacterium | reverse complement strand
CACCTCGAAGTTGTGGAACGACAAGCACGTCCCTGCGGACGTGGCACCGTCCGTCGAGAAATCCCTTCGCGACCTCGGTCTGGACTACCTGGATCTGTATCTGATCCATTGGCCCTTCCCCAACCACCACGCCCCGGGAGTCGACGTCACGTCGCGTGCCCACGACGCGAAGCCCTACATCCACGACGAGTACATGGCTGTCTGGCGTGAACTCGAGAAGCTTGTCGACAAGGGCCTGATTCGCCACGTCGGGACCTCGAACATGAGCATCGCCAAGCTCAAGCTTCTCCTCCGCGACGCCCGAATCAAGCCCGCGGCGAACGAGATGGAGCTTCACCCCTGCTTCCAGCAGCCCGAGTTCTTCAAGTTCGTGATCGACAACGGCATGGTGGCCATCGGCTTCGCCCCGATCGGATCGCCGACGCGCCCGGATCGCGACCGAACCGAGGGCGACGCGGTCGATATCGAGGATCCAGCCGTGGTCGCTGCGGCGAAGCGACTCGGCGTCCATCCGGCGACGATTTGCGTCAAGTGGGCGGCGCAGCGAGGGCAAGTGCCGATCCCGATGTCGATCCACCGCAACGAGTACCTCGCCAACCTGCGGGCGACCGTCTCCGCCCCGCTGACGGAAGAGGAGATGGCGGCCATAGCGGCGGCGGATCGCAATAGCCGGCTCATCAAGGGTCAGGTCTTCCTGTGGAAGGACGATCAGGACTGGCAGGATCTCTGGGATGTCGACGGCACCATCGCACAGTGACCGGAGGCGCCGGCCGTTGACAGTCGGAGCGCCATAGAGCCGGTGAATCCATCGGGCCTTCTGCCAAGCCTCAGCAGGCGGAGGGCAATCCAGCCCGGGCGGGCGGGCGCTTCCCCTTCCTCCCGCCCGCCCGGGCTGGAACCGATTCGGCGGGGGCAAGAAACGACCGGCGTACTCTGCTCCCGGCGGTCTCCGCCGGGAGCAGACGTCAAAGGAGCGAGGCATGATCAAGTCGAGGCTCGCAGATTCGAGATTCGTGGGCGGCTGGCCGAAGATCGGGATTCGCCCCGCGATCGACGGCCGGCGGAACGGGATCCGCGAATCGCTGGAGGCGCAGACCATGGGCCTGGCCCTCTCCGCGGCCGCGTTCCTCACCGCCAACCTCCGATATCCGGACGGCAGCCCGGTCGAGTGCGTCGTGCCCGACCACTGCGTCGGCGGAGTGGCTGAAGCCGCTCAGGTGGCGGACCAGTTCCGCCGGCAAGGCGTCGGAGTGTCGCTGACGGTGACGCCATGCTGGTGTTACGGGTCGGAAACGATGGACATGGATCCCCTGACTCCTAAGGCGGTCTGGGGCTTCAACGGCACCGAGCGGCCCGGAGCGGTCTATCTGGCCGCCGTGCTTGCTGCGCACGCCCAGAAGGGCCTGCCCGCCTTCGGCATCTACGGCCGCGACGTGCAGGACGCGGGCGACGCCTCGATCCCGGCCGACGTGCAGGAGAAGCTTCTTCGTTTCGGGCGGGCCGGTCTTGCCGTCGCGATCATGAACGGCAAGTCCTACCTGTCGCTTGGCGGCGTCTCGATGGGCATCGCCGGCTCGATCGTGGACCAGGGCTTCTTCGAGCGGTACCTCGGCATGCGCGTCGAAGCCGTCGACATGAGCGAGCTGGCGCGTCGAATCGAGCGCGGCATCTTCGACTCGGACGAGTTCGATAAGGCGTTGAAGTGGGTTCGGGCCAATTGTCGCGAGGGCGACGATCGAAACGCGCCAGACCAGACTCGCTCTCGAGCCCAGAAGGACGGCGACTGGGAGACGGTCGTCAAGATGACCCTCATCACTCGTGACCTGCTCACGGGCAATCGGCGGCTCGCGGAGATCGGGTTTGGGGAAGAGGCGATGGGCCACAACGCCATCCTCGGTGGCTTCCAGGGTCAGCGCCACTGGACGGACCACTCGCCCAACGGCGACTTCATGGAAGCGATCCTCAACTCGTCGTTCGATTGGAACGGGATCCGGGCCCCGTACGTGTTCGCGACGGAGAACGACAGCCTCAACGCCGCGGCGATGCTGCTCGGCTACCTGCTGACCAACACGCCCCAGGTTTTCGCGGACGTTCGGACGTATTGGAGCCCCGAAGCCGTCAAGCGCGTGACCGGCGTGCAACTCGACGGCCGAGCGGAAGGCGGCGTCATTCATCTGATCAACTCGGGCGCCGCCAGCCTTGACGCGGCCGGCGGACCCAAGCGAGATGGCCGGCCCGCCCTGAAGCCCTTCTGGGAGATCGACGACGCCGAAGCGGCGGCGAGCCTGGCGGCGACCACCTGGTACCCGGCCGTGACCGGCTACTTCCGAGGCGGCGGCTTCTCCTCGCAGTTCGTCTCTCCGGGCGGCATGCCCGTCACGATGAGCCGCATCAACCTGGTCCACGGCGTGGGTCCGGTCCTCCAGCTGGCCGAAGGCTGGACTGTGGATCTGCCGGCCGGCGTGCACGACACCCTGAACCAGCGCACCGACCCAACCTGGCCGACCCAGTGGTTCGCCCCGCGGCTCACCGGTACCGGAGCGTTCCGGGACGTCTACGGCGCCATGGCCGCGTGGGGCGCCAACCACTGCGCCATGAGCTACGGCCACATCGGCGAGGATCTCGTGAGCCTGGCGTCGCTGCTGCGAATTCCGGTCAACATGCACAACCTGCCCGACGAGCGGCTCTTCCGCCCGAGTGTCTGGACGAACCTCGGCACGGCCGACCCGGAGGGCGCCGACTTCCGCGCCTGCGCCGCGCTCGGCCCCTTGTACGGCCGCCGCTAAGCCGGCCGGGCAGCGGAATCCAGCGGCCCATGGCCCGAACCCTCGACTTCCTGGCGATCGACCTGGGAGCCTCCAGCGGCCGCGTCGTGCGTGGTCGCTGGGACGGAGCGCGGTTCGATCTGTCGGAAGTGCATCGCTTTGCCAACGAGCCGATCTCGCAGATGGGCCGGCTCCAATGGAACGCTCTGGGAATCTGGTCCGAGATCAAGCGCGGTCTGGCTCGCGCGGCAGTCGACCGCCAGATTGAACTGGCCGGCATCGGCCTGGACTCGTGGGGCGTCGATTTCGGGCTGCTGGACCGGACCGGCAATCTGCTGGGCAATCCCTACAGCTACCGCGATGGACGAACGGCCGGCATGATGACCCTCGCCTTCGAGCAGGTGCCCCGTCGAGACGTGTTCATGGCGACCGGCGTCCAGCCCATGCAGTACAACACCCTGTACCAGCTGCTGGCCATGGTCCATGCGAGAGACCCGCAGCTCGACGCGGCCGCAACCCTCCTCACCCTGCCCGGCCTCTTCTCCTACTGGCTGTCGGGCCGGCCCGCGATCGAACGCACTCACGCTTCGACCACGCAGTGTCTCGACGCCGGGGCCAGTGGCTGGGCCACGGACTTGCTGGACGCGCTGCGCATCCCGACGCGCATCTTCCCGCCTGTGACCGACCCGGGCACTCTCCTGGGGCCGCTTTCCGTGGACGTGGCGGCGGAAACTGGGCTGGCCGCGGTGCCGGTCTTCGCGGTCGCGAGCCACGACACCGCCAGCGCCGTGGCGGCCATCCCCGGCCTGGACGCCGAGAGCGCCTACATCAGCAGCGGCACGTGGAGTCTGATGGGCGTCGAGACTCGCTCTCCCATCGTCACCGACGCGGTGCTGGCGGGCGGTTTCACCAACGAGGCCGGTGTGGCTGGAACGACGCGCCTGCTGCGCAACATCCCCGGCTTGTGGCTGGTCGCCGAGTGCCGCCGCCGCTGGCAGCGAGACGGTCTCGACGCAGACTGGAACGAGCTGGTGGCGATGGCGGAGAGAGTGCCGGCGCTGCGATCCGTCATCGACCCGGACGACCCGAGCCTGCTGAACCCGGCACACATGCCGGCCGCGATCGGAGCGCTGTGCCACGCCACGGGCCAGAAGCGGCCGGAAAGCGTCGGCGAGGTCGTCCGCTGCTGCCTTGAAAGCCTGGCCTTGCGATGCCGGACGACGCTCGACGACCTGGCCACTGCGACCGGAAATCGGCCCACGGCGTTACGGGTAGTCGGCGGCGGCAGCCAGAACCGCCTCCTGTGCCAGCTGACCGCGGACGCCTGCGAACTGCCGCTGGTGGCGGGTCCGGTGGAAGCGACCGCGTTCGGCAACCTGATCGTGCAGGCGCTCGCGGCTGGCGAGCTGGGCGGAGTAGCCGACGGACGCGCGGCCGTGGCGGCTTCTATAACCCGTGAAACCTACGAGCCCCGGCCGGGCGCCGACTGGGATGGGGCCCTGTCCCGCCTGCGCAACATGTCCACCCATACGAACAACTAGCGAGGAGCCTCGATGGATGTCCACGACGATCTCATTGAACAGCTGGCGGATGTCGGTCGGGCGGCCGTGGAGCAGGGCCTCGTGCTCGCTTCGGGCGGAAACCTGTCGGCGCGGCTGCCGGGCTCGGACGAGTTCGTCGTAACCGGCACCGGCACGTACCTCGACAGGCTCGACTTCGACGCCTTCTCCGTGGTCGGCCTCGATGGCCGGCTCCGAGCCGGCAACCCGAATCCGTCGAGCGAGTGGAAGCTCCACCAGCGAACGTATCAGGTCCGGCCCGACGTCAATGCTGTCATCCACCTCCACCCGCAGTACACCGTCCTGCTCGACGCCCTGGGGCATCGGGTGCGTCTGATCTCGCTCGACCAGGCGTACTACGTCCGGAAGGTTGAGAACGTGCCCTACTTCCCCTCCGGCTCGGACGAGCTGGCCGAGGTCGCCGCTGAGGCCGCCCGCAACTGCGACGCGATCGTCATGGGCTTCCACGGCTGCTCGTGCGTGGGCGACACCATCGCCATGGGCTTCCGCCGTGCCCAGAACCTCGAGCAAGCCGCGATGACGACATTCCGCTGCCTCCAGCTCGGCAACACGGAACTGACTTTCCCGCCCGAGTGGTTCGACAAGCTGGCGACCGTCTAGGTTTAGGGCGCCGAACGCCTGTATCCCCGGTCGAACGCCTGGCCGCCGATGTCGAAAGCGACGACACAGGGCCCGAGCTTGACTTCGTCCGGCTCCTGGCGCCCTTGTGCTTCTCGGCTTGATGAGGCAGACAAGGGGCGTACAGCCGGGTGGCGCAGTTGTCTAGCCAGCGGTCGGGTGGATGGCGTCGCTCAGCCAGTCACCGTGACTGGTCTCGACCCGGGGCGGCTCCGCAGCTCTCAGCCAGTCACCACGTGACTGTTATCGAAGTTGGAGGCGCTTCCGGAGCGGGTTCCGACCGTACCCGCGCCGCGCCTGAGCGTGTTTCGGAGTAAAGCTGCGCCCCAAACCGATCCGGAAGGGCCATCGCGATTTGATACGAGTCGTGTGGTGAATAGGTGCGAGGTCTGTCGCCGGAGCGAAGTCTGTCGCCGGAGTGAGGTCGCCAGCGCCTCAGCGCGCCTGTTCGATCGCCTTTGCCGCTTCGGCGACCCGCCGCGCGGACTCAGCGGACTTGAAGAACCCTTCCGGCAGAGCCACGCCCGTGGCGTGGTTCGGGCAATATCCCCCCGGATTCTTGGACAAATATTGCTGGTGGTAGGCCTCGGCGAAGTAGAACTCGGGAGCGGGCCTGATCTCCGTCGTGATGGTGCCGTGGCCGGCAACGCTCAGCTGTGCCTGGAACGCGTCGCGTGACGCTTCCGCCTCTCGCTGTTGAGCCTCGCCGTGGGTCAGGATGGCCGACCGGTATTGCGTGCCGGCGTCGTTACCCTGGCGCATGCCCTGGGTTGGATCGTGTTCCTCCCAGAACAGCTTCAGCAGCTCGGCATACGACACGCGCGCCGGATCGAAGACCACGCGAACCATCTCGATCTGGCCGGTCCGGCCGCTGCAGACCTCTTCGTACGTGGGATTCGGGGTGTAGCCGCCTGAGTACCCGACCGCCGTCGTGACGACCCCGGGCACCTGCCAGAACAGCTTCTCGGCGCCCCAGAAGCAGCCCATCCCGAACTCGGCGATCTCCGTCCCGGCAGCGTATGGCGGTCGGAGTGGCGTGCCCAGAACAGCGTGCCGGTCCGGAACCGGCATGGGGACGTCGCGACCGGGAAGCGCTTCAGCGGCGTCGGGCATCCTGGACTTGTGCGTGTCGGAGAACCAGCTCATGCGGCGAGTCTACGCCGCCAGTGCAGCGGCAGCGGTCACGGGGCAGACCGGCTCGCGCCACGCATCGGCGTGGTGCACTCGACCGCCCGTGCGGGCCGTTGGACAGTCTGTGCCGACCGGTGGACCATTAGGTCGTGACCAGATCTCGATTCTCCCTGGCGCTCGCCGCCGCGCTCGTCGTGGCGCTGACCGGCTCCGCTTGCGGCTCGGCTACGCCGTCCCCCACCGTCGCCCCGGATACCGGCGGCTCCACGGCCATCGGCGCGGTAGCGACTGCGACACCGGACCCGAACGCCGGCGGCTCGGATGCGACGGCCTCGCTCGGTACGGATCCCACGACGTGGCTATGCAAACCCGGCCTCGCCGACAACCCCTGCGCCGGCAATCTCGACGCTACTTCCGTCGATGCGGCCGGCCACACGACACCCCTGCCTGCCACTCCGGCGGCCGATCCGCCGATCGACTGCTTCTACGTCTATCCGACCGTCAGCCACCAGTCGACCGTCAACGCGAATCTCACGATCGACAAGGAAGAGCGCAGCGTCGCGATCGCCCAGGCCGCTCAGCTGTCGAAGGTCTGCCGCGTCTATGCCCCGATGTACCGGCAGCTGACGCTTGCCGCGATCCAGAAGCCCGGCCAGATCAATCTCAATTCGGCTTTGACCGCATACGGCGACGTCCAGTCGGCATTCCAGAACTACATGGCCCGCTACAACAACGGCCGGGGCATCGTTTTCGTCGGGCACTCTCAGGGAGCGATGATGCTTACCGGCCTGCTGCGCACTCAAGTCGACCCTCAGCCGAGCGCCCGCGCCCAGCTCGTGTCGGCCATCCTCGCCGGCGGCAACGTCGAAGTGCCGATCGGCAAGAACGTGGGCGGCGACTTCGCGAACATCCCGGCCTGCTCGTCCAGTATCCAAACCGGTTGCGTGGTGGCCTGGTCGAGCTTCGACTCGACCCCGCCGGCCAAGGCTCTCTTCGGCCGTGCCGCCACAGCGCTGCGCCCGTTCGGCGGATCGTCGGACGGGCTGCAAGTCCTGTGCGTCAATCCGGCCGCGCCCGCCGGCGGAACCGCAACCCTCGAGCCGTACTTCCCCACGACTGGACTGACCAGCTTCCTGGGAAACGCCGCGCCGAAGCTACCGGGCTCCGCGCCGTTCGTGACCTACCCCGACCAGTTCAGCGCCCATTGCATGACCTCGGGCGGCGCCTCGTGGCTACAGATCGACAAGCTGGGCGGGACGCTCAACGTCAAATCCGTCGTCGGCAAGGTCTCGGCGCCGACGTGGGGTCTTCACCTCATCGACGTAAGCCTCGCCATGGGCAACATCGTCGACCTCATTCGTTCCGAGTCGGCCTCGTTCCACTGAGTGCCGCGTTCCGCTGATCAGGACGGGCCGCTCTGGCGGAGCTTCGTGAGGACCGCCGGCAGCCAGCGATCCAGATACGCGGCGTCGTAGCGGGAACGAATGGCCGCTGGTGCGCTCACCCTGTCGAACGGCGACGCGTCGACCAGGGCCTCGGTCAGCGAGCCGTACACGCCGCTCGCCATGCCCGCAACCAGGGCCGCTCCCAGGGCCGCGGCTTCGTCCGTGCGAACCACCTCGAGTCTGCCCGGGCCGAGCGCCGCCTTGGCCCGAACCCAGCGCTTGTTGCGGATGCCACCGCCCGTCAGCTTGACGCTACCCAGCTGCGTGGCTGTGACGCGGGCGAGTTCGTCGAGCATCCAGCGCACGTGGTAGGCGCAACCATCAACCACGGCCGCGGCCACGTCCGCCAGAGAGTGCGTTTCTCGCAGCCCTTCGATCTCGAGCGTGGCGGACGGATCGCGGTGCGGCGCCGTGCGGCCGCGCAGATAGGGCCGCACCAGCGGCTCCACGGGGCCAGGTCCAGCGGCGTCGAGCAGTTCCGCGAATCGGGCGTAGCGGTCTTCGGTGGCTCCGGTCGGCAGGAACGTGTCCAGGAACCACTCGACCAGGGCGCCGGAGGATTGCAGCCCACCGACCACGTAGCCCAGCCCGTCGATGGCATGGCAACCGGCGGAGAAGCCGCCACGTCTCAGCTCGTCGGTCGGGGCCGGCCGGCGCGTCACGAGCAGTGTGGCTTCGGCACTGCCCATCGAATCCATCGCCTCGCCCGGCCTGGTCACGCCGGCGCCAATGGCGGCCGCCAGGTGATCGTGGCCGGCCACGGCCACCGGAATTCCACTCGGCAGACCCAACCGGCTCGCCGCCGCCGCCGTCAATCGACCGACCGGCTCGCCGAGGGGCAGCACGACCGGCATCGCGTCGGGGCTCAAGCTGGCAAGCCCGAGCAGTTCCGCGTCCCAGGCCCGCGACCCGATGTCGAAAGCGAGCGTCCGGCAGGCCAGCGATGCGTTCGTCGCCAGCTCGCCGGTCAAGTCGAGGGCGACCATTTCGGCAACACCCGCCCAGTGCCGCAGCCGCGTGAAGTCGGCGGCCTTGTGTTCGCGTAGCCACAGGAGCTTGGGCAGGGTGTACTTGGGTTCCGGGCGCAGTCCGGTGCGAGCGAAGAGTGGTCCCGCCCCGATCTGCCGCTCCAGCCATGCCGCCTGGCGTTCCGGCCGCGGGTCGAACCAGGCCAGGATCTCGCCGACGGGACCGCCGCGGCGATCGATGACCACGCCAGCTTCGGCCATGCTGGCAATCCCGATTCCGACCAGCTTGTTGCTGCCGGCCTCGGCCACGCACTCCGCCACGACGGCGCCGACCGTCGCGAGCAGCTCCGCCGGTTTGTGGAACGCGCCGCCACCGCGAACGACGTGCGTCTCGGTAGTCCGGCGAGCGACGTGCAGCACGCCACTCCCCGGGGCCACGAGCGAGGCTTTGACGCTAGTAGAGCCGATGTCCAAGCCGATGAGAGTCTGTGCGGCAGGGCCGCGACGAGCTGGCATGTCGCCAATGATGCAGCACAGCGTCGATGCACGACGGACGTCAGCGCCGCGGGGCCCGTGAACTCGGCACGCCGAGCTCGGCAGTGTCGGCCCTAGCGATTGCCTTGACCTTCGCAAGCTGTCGCGCCACCGTCTACGATGCAGCAGTCTTCCACTTGAATTTGCTGGATAGGGGGATCGCGATGTCGGGCCGCAGCCAGGGATTGCCCCTCGAGCCGCTGTGGGAAGCGGCCGAGCCGCCGACGATCCCGGTGGACAGACGCGGAGGCCCTTTGCCGGAGGCACTGGCAGCGAGATACCCGGGCAGCCTGGTTGTCGATCTCGTCGATAACCGGCCCACGATCGTGGCCAACTTCGTCGAGACCCTGGACGGAATCGTCGCCCTCGAGGCTGAGCAAACCGGAGCCGGCGGCCGAGACATCAGCGGCTACTCGGAAGCCGATCTGTCGATGATGGCGCTGTTGCGGGCCCTTGCCGATGTCATCGTGGTTGGTGCCGGAACCTTGCGGAACGGCAGCCGCCACATCTGGACCGCCGCCAACCTCATCCCGCCTCTCGCGGAGCATTTCGCGGCGTGGCGCTCCGAGATGTGGCTGACACCCCACCCGACTCTCCTGGTGGTAACCGCGAGTGGCAACGTGGACGCCACGCACGCGGCCCTCAACGCTCCGGGCGTACCGGTGGTCATAGCCACGACTCCCCATGGGGCGGAGCGGCTGGCCGCGCTGCCTTTTGGCCCAACCGTCCGCGTTGCCGTCATCGGGGATCAAAGCATGGTCCCGGCCGGGGCAATTCTGGCGCTGGTCGAGGAGTTGGGGGGCAGACTGGCCCTGTGCGAAGGGGGGCCGCACCTCTTCGGCGAGTTGCTCCGAGCTCGGCTGGTGGACGAGCTCTTCCTGACTATGGCGCCGCAGGTTGCCGGTCGCGATGCGAAAACTCACCGATTGTCTCTGGTCGAAGGGGCGAGTTACGGCGACGGTCGGGGCCGCTGGGCCAACCTGGCCTCGATTCGCCGAGCCGGGGACGACCTCTTCCTGCGCTACCGCTTCGAGCTCTAGGGGCCTACGTCCAGAACGATTGCCGCACCGCCGGTCGTCCCTGAAAGATGGGCCAGGGCGTCCGCTAAGCCCGTGACGGTGGACGCTCCTTTCGTGTCGTTCGGACCGCCGCACGGCTGGTCGCCGGCCTTAACATATAGGTGTCAATGAACCGCGGCCGGATTCGGCTGCGCCCGAACCACGGAGGGCAGGCATGAGTCGAACCCCGCGCATCGGTATCCTCACCGGCGGCGGCGACGTCCCAGGGCTGAACGCAGTCATCAAGAGTGTCGTTTATCGTGCGACCGAACTAGGCTACGAGGTCTACGGCCTCCGGCGCGGCTGGGAATCGCTGACGCACATGAAGCCGGGCCCTGAGCTCGACTCGGACTACGTGGTCCCGCTCGATCGCACCAATACCCGCTCCATCGATCGCACGGGCGGTACGTGGCTCCACACGTCGCGAACAAACGCCCGCAAGATGAAGGCAGGGAACCTGCCGGCGCACGTCGGACCCGACCGCTTGAAGCTGCTCGAGACCAAGCCCGGTCTCTACGACTTCACGCCCATCGTCCTGGACAACATCGAGAAGCTCGGTCTGGACTATCTCGTCCCGATCGGCGGCGACGACACCCTGAGCTTCAGCCAGGTGCTGGCGGACAAGGGCGTCAAGCTCATCGCCGTGCCCAAGACCATGGACAACGACGTCCAGGGCACCGAGTACTGCATCGGCTTCTCGACGGCCATCAGCCGAGCCAAGGACGCGATCAACCGCCAGCGGACCACGCTCGGCTCGCACGAGCGGATCGGCGTCTTCCGGATCTTCGGCCGCGACGCTGGCTTCACCGCCCTTTACACGGCTTACGTGACCAGCTGCCGCTGCCTGATCCCCGAGTACGAGTTCGACCTCGATCACCTCGTCGAGCTGGCCGTCGAGGACAAGAAGAACAACCCCAGCAAGTACGCCGTCGTCATCGCCGCCGAAGGCGCCATGTGGAAGGGCGGCCAGCTCCAGGAATGGGGCTCCGCGGATGCATTCGGCCACAAGCACAAGGCCAACATCGCCGAGGTTCTCGCCTCCGAGATCGCCGGCCGATCCGGCCAGGAGACTCTCGCCAGCGAACTCACCTACGACCTCCGTTCCGGAGACCCGGACGCGGTCGACAGCATGGTCGGCATGACGTTCGCCAACGTGGCCATGAATCTCATCGCAAGCGGCGCGAGCGGCCGCATGGTCGCCATCCGTGGCGGCAAGTACAGCCACTCCCCGCTTCCCGATCCCAACATGGGCCCGCGTTCGATCGACATTCCCACGATGTACAACACCGACCGCTACCGCCCCATCTACACAGGCCGGACAGGGCTGCCGCTCCTGCTCGGAATTCCGGTCCCGGAGGATCCCTCGCTCTAGCGGTAACTCCCGCCAGACAACTCGAAGGCTCCGGCTTTCGCCGGAGCCTTCACTATTGCGCAAACGAGCGCCGGTGGCGCACGTTTGACAAGGAAGGCTCCGACAGGCACGGTTCACACGTGACTAACCCATCATCCTCATCGCCATTGCTCAACGGCCGCGACTTGCTGCGTGCCAACGACCTTCCCGTCGAGGGACCCGTCTCGTGGGGCCGGCCGGTAACCGGCGGCGCCCCGGGCGTCTTCATCGTCGAGTTGCCCGCCCCGCAGGCCAAGGTCTCGATCGACCCAGACGCCATCCGGGACTGGCTCGGCCGGGCGCCCAGCCTCCGTCTCGACGGCGCTCGACCAAGTGTCGCGGAGTTGCAAACGAGACTGGCTTCGTTCTGGCTCCCGGGTCAGCAGATCGTCTTCATCGGCTCCAGCCAGAAGTCGGTCGCGGCGAGACTCGCGGGCATGTACAAGACACCGCTCGGCGAGCGCCGGCCGCAGCCCGCCGGCTACTGGCTCAAGACGCTCAAGGACATCAGCAAGGCCCGCATCTGGTGGGCCCCCACCTCCGACCCGGTGCTTTACGAGGACACCCTCCTCGAGGTCTTCATCAAGGCGGCGGGGGCACCACCGTATGCCGTGCTGGTTCGGCCGGGTGGCCAGGGTCGTGACCACGGCCTGACCGCACCCCTCCACGACGACGAGGCCATCAAGCGCGTCAAGGTCACGAAGGTGACCCGTCTACCCGACGCCGACGAAGAAGCGATGCTGCTTTCCATGTCGCGGAGCAATGCCCGGCCCCCGCTAAAGGTCAAGAGGACCGTTACACGGAAAGTCAAGGTCTCGACCGCGACCGTTGGTCCTTCCGCAATCGAGACGCCGGTCGTTCGCCGCTCCACAAAGACCGCGATCAAGGACGGTGGGCGGGGCGTCGCTCCGATCCACCTCACCGCCGAGGGGCTCGCGGCGCTCCACACGGAACTATCAGAGCTGACGGATCACCGGCGGCCCGAGGTCATTCAGCGAATCAAGTCCGCTCGAGAACTGGGCGACCTATCCGAGAATGCCGACTACGAAGCCGCCCGCAAGGAGCAGTCTTTCCTCGAGGGTCGGGTCCAGCAGCTCGAGCAGATGATCAAGTACGCGGTAGTGATCGAGGCCAGCCACGAGGGCGGCAGTGAGGTCGTGCTCGGATCCACGGTCGTCGTCGAGACGGACCGTCACGGCGAGGAGACGTTCACGATCGTCGGGTCGGCCGAAGCAGATGCCGAGGCCGGCAAGATCAGCTTCACTTCGCCGATCGGTCGGGCGCTGCTCGGCCGACACCCAGGTGAGACGATCCGCGTCCAGGTCCCGGCCGGCATGCTCGACTACAAGGTCGTTCGCGTCCGCTAGTCTGCGCGTGGCTTTGACTGCGACCTTGGTCGCGGAAGCAGGTTCCAGACGACTATCGCGACACCCAGCGCCACGGCGATTAACGGCAGGGCGACGCGCATTGGATCGTCCGGTTGCAGGTCGTCGACACCCATGACGTTCTCGAACAGCAGGCCGAAAGCGACGAACAGACCCACGCCCGTGGCCGTCGTTTGGAGGCCGGAATCAACCAGATCGCGGCGGCGGTGCAGCAGGCCGAACAGAAGAATCGCTGCGCCGACGGAACCTGGGGCGACGAGAGCCCAGCAATAGACCCAGCTGGCGTACGCTCCGGTCGCGTTCTGGAGGGCCAGGACCAGACCGATGGACGTTAATATGCCACCCGGAATTGCCACCCCGAGCCCGCCCTCGTGAGGTATCGCGAGCCCCATCACGAGCAGGAACAGGCCGGGCGCAATCACGAATGCCGGCCAGCCCAGCCCGTTCAGGTCCGCGCCGAGTAGCTCGGAGCCGAGGAAGAAGATGCCCACCGCGACGAGCAGCAGGCCCACCACGGCGGCGCCTCCCGGCCCATCGCGACCCTCAAGATCCCGGCGTTCCTGCCAACCGGATTTCATGTTCCACCTCCCAGTCGTTGTCGATGCGATGACAAATCTACGCAGGCTGCGGTCTTCGGAGGTCGTCCTCGGAGGGGACCCAGACGTGCCCCGTCCATCTCTAGGATGAGGCGACGAATACCGGCACGTCGCCGATTGACAGGATGTTGTCGGGGCCGATATCGGCACGGCTTCCGGGCACGGCCAGCGAGACGCTCACGCTGCCGGCCGTGATGAGCATCGGCTGACCCGTGGGAACCCGTCCGTCGTGGACGAAGTCCCGTCTGATCGGCTTGGCGCCGTTTATCGGCAGCCCCGTTCCGTAGACCACCAGCTCGTTGATCGCATCGGCCGAATCGATGACATCGGGCGAGAGGCTGAGCCGAACCGGGTCGATGACCTGCCAGGCCGTGGCGGCGAGATTCTCTACCAGGATGTGGTAGCCGCCGTTTGTCGGAATAGATTCGACTACGGGCAGCGAGCCGGTGAAGCTGACCTCAACCCGAGGGGTCGCGGCCAACCCGACCTGTCCGAACCGGTCGTAGGAGACGGCCACTGCGCTGGCTGAGGACCGAATGTCCACCGGAAGTGCCACGATCCAGCGCGGACCAGCCTTTATCGCCGCAAGGCGATCGGCAATCATCTTGGTCACAACCCGACCCGTGAGCACGATGCCGCCTGTCTGAGCCGTCGAGCCGTCCTCCCGGGCCGCCGTAACATCAGGCCGGAACTCGCCCGCGTAAGAGCCGGCGGCCAGTCCATAGGTATTGGACGGCGCGGCCTGATACACAGCCTTGCCAGCTTGCAGAGCGGCCTCCAATCCGTCGATGACCGGCACGGGAACTTCGGTGCCGTCGGACGTGACGTACACAAGGGCGTTCCCCATCAGGACGTAGCCCTGCTGATGGGCCGGCGCGTCCGGCGACGCACCGATGGCGATGGACGCGGTTGGGACTTGCGAGCTCGGCGACGAGGTCGACTGCGAGGACGGCCCCGTCGAGGCGCCGGTGGGCATTTCCGACGCAACCGATCGAGGGCTGGGCGTGGCTGCGGCGCCGGTCGCGGCCCCACTCCCGAGGCCCGAACCGGACGCGAGAACGACGACGGCAATCCCCGCAACGATGCAGACGATTGCCGCTCCGCCCAGACCCGCGGCCAAACGTCGCCTAGGTAACATCGATCGCAACCCCTGCTGCGGAGACTGAACCAAGTCTAGCGATGCGAGGTGCCTGGTGCCGCTCGCGGCGACGAGGGGAGAGTATCCTCGCTGCAGAGGCACATCCGAACGCAGCGGCGGTCGTGCGAGACCCCCGATCCACAGGGAGTAGCGACATGGCGAAGACGAATCGGGTCGGCATCCTGACCGCCGGCGGCGACAGCCCCGGTTTGAACGCGGCGATAAGGGCCATCGGCAAAGCGGCCATCGGCCACCACGGCATGGAACTGCTCGGCTTCCGGGACGGCTTCCGCGGCCTAGTCGAAGACAACTCGATCCCTCTGGATCTCGAGCGAATGTCCGGCATTCTGACCGTTGGCGGCACCATGCTTGGCACCACCAGAGACAAGCCGCACCGCATGATGTTCGACGGTCAAGTTCGCGACATGACGGACACGGCCGTGGCCAACTACCGCAAGCACGGTCTCGACGCTCTGGTCTGCCTGGGCGGCGGAGGCACCGCCAAGAACGCGATCCGGCTCTCGAAGGCGGGCTTGAACGTCATCACCCTGCCCAAGACAATCGACAACGACGTGGCCATGACCGACGCGACGATCGGCTTCGCCACCGCGCTCGAGATCTCGACGGAGGCCATCGACCGGCTCCACAGCACGGCCTACAGCCACCATCGCATCATCGTCGCGGAGCTCATGGGCCATCGCGTCGGTTGGCTGACTCTGGGCGCCGGACTCGCCGGCGGCGCGGACGTGATCCTCCTGCCCGAGATTCCGTACGAAGTCGCCAGCATCGTCGATGCGATCCGGGGCCGCGTGAAGCGCGGGCTGAGCTTCAGCATCGTCGCGGTAGCGGAGGGTGCCCGGACCGCCGACGAGCATCGGGCCTACATGGCCGCAGATGCGCGCGAGGATGCGGCCACGAACCCACAGGAGAAAGCCGTGGCCGAGGCCGAGCTTCTGCGTCTCGATGCCGCGCACGACGAGCACACCCTGCAGCTCGCCAGAAAGCTTGAAGAGCTCACGGGGCTCGAGTCGCGCGTCACGATTCTCGGCTACGTGACTCGTGGCGGAACGCCCTCGCCGGTGGATCGGCTGCTCGCCACCCGCCTGGGAACCGCCGGCGCGGATCTCATCAGCGAGGGCCGGTTCGGGGTCATGGTCGCGGCTCGCGGCGACGATACGACCCCCGTTCCGCTGGACCAGGTTGCGGGCAAGGGTAACGCCGTGCCCGTCGATCATTCGTGGGTTCGAGCCGCCCGACACGTCGGGACCTGCCTGGGAGACTAGGACCTGCTCCGGAGAGGGGGCCGAAGGTGAGCCGATGGTCCCCGGCAACGCCGTGCCGTTGGCCCCTGCCAGTATTCCTCGCTTGTGCGTATAACTAGGTCACATATTCAGGCCTAGTCGGTTTCGGACGGATCTTTGCGTGGGACTGCCACCGAGGCGCCCCCGGGCCCGATCGGAATCAGCAATGAGGAGTCGGGCATATGGCACCTAAGTGGGAATGCATCGACGGCAACGAGGCCGCGGCCCGCGTAGCCTTCGCCGTCAGCGAAGTGATCTCGATCTTCCCGATCACCCC
>PMLK01000113.1:0-1073 GCA_003158875.1 Chloroflexota bacterium | reverse complement strand
CCGAACATGTTCAAGATCGCCGGTGAGCTGACGCCGGCGGTTATTCATGTTGCGGCCCGAACGCTCGCGACTCACGCCCTGTCGATCTTCGGCGACCACAGCGACGTCATGCATGCCCGGGCGACCGGCTGGGCGATGCTGTGCTCCAACTCCGTGCAGGAAGCCCACGACTTCGCCCTCATCGCCCACGCCTCAACACTGCGGGCCCGCCTTCCCTTCCTCCACTTCTTCGATGGCTTCCGGACCTCTCATGAGGTCAACAAGATCTCGACTCTGAGTTCCGACGACATCCGAGCGCTCATCCGCGAAGAGGACGTGCTGGCCTTCCGACGCCTGGGCCTCACCTCCGAGTCCCCCGTCGTACGCGGCACCGCCCAGAACCCCGACGTCTTCTTCCAGGCCCGCGAGGCCGCCAACCCGTACTACCTGGCCGTCCCGGGCATCGTCCAGACGGTCATGGATGAGTTCGCCGCGCGAACCGGCCGAGCCTACAAGCTGGTCGAGTACTCCGGCGCTCCCGACGCCGAGCGCGTCGTGGTCGTGATGGGTTCCGCTGTCGGCGCCGTTGAGGAGACCGTCGAAGAGATGGTCGCGGCTGGCGAGAAGGTCGGTGTCGTCAAGATCCGCCTCTTCCAGCCCTTCCCGACCGCCGAACTGATGGCCGCCCTGCCGCGAACCGTGAAGACGATCGCCGTCCTCGACCGCACCAAGGAGCCGGGCGCCGTCGGCGAGCCGCTCTACCTCGAGGTCGTTGCCGCTCTCACCGAGGCCATGGACAGCGACAAGGCGCCGTTCTCGGCCATGCCGCGGGTCGTCGGCGGCCGCTACGGTCTTTCGTCCAAGGAAATGACGCCCGGCATGACAAAGCCGATCTTCGAAGAGATCGCGTCGGGCAAGCCGAAGCGCCACTTCACCGTCGGCATCTACGACGACGTGACCAATCTCAGCCTGCCGATCGACACGGAGTTCCGCCACAAGCGACCCGCGGGCGAAGTCCAGGCTCTCTTCTTCGGCCTCGGTTCGGACGGCACCGTCGGCGCCAACAAGTCGTCGGTCAAGATCATCGGCGAAGG
>PMLK01000074.1 GCA_003158875.1 Chloroflexota bacterium | reverse complement strand
CGGGTCGTCGATCCCGATCATGTCGGCGGAAAGGGCCTCGAGCTCCTCGGCGGTGGGCTCGTCGACCGCAGCCGGGTCAAGCTTGACCGGCGCGTCGCCGGCAACCACCGGATCCGCGACCGTGTCGTCGTCGGTGGCTTCTACCGTGTCCCCATCGTCGTCCGTCTCGTCCGCCGGGTTGATCTCATCGAGATCGTCGTCGGCCAGATCGTCCTCGGCGGAGTGGCGCGTGCGCACCCCGGCGAGCTTGGCTTCTTCCAGGTCGGCCTTGCGGCGGCCGCCTCCGGAGAGCGCAACTTCGACGAGTTGCTTGTCCAGCGGGTCAGTCATCGATGTCCTCCAGCGGATGCCAGGATGCTCGTCTCTTGCCGCCGTCGGCCGAGCGACTTGAGAGCCTCGTACAGATTGCGATTGGTTTCCTGCAGCCGCGCCTTCGACTCCTTATCGCCAACGGCCTCGGCTTCGACTAATTCGGTAGCCACGTATTCGATTTGCAGCTTGAGCCGGTCGGCCTCCAGGGCCAGCAGGCACTGATCCACTCCGATACGAACGTGGTTGTCGTCCAGTTCGTTCGGATCGGGGCCGCGTTCCGCGTACAGCGCGATTGCCAGACCGTGCAGCTCGGACTCGAGCGACTCGAGAAAACGCATGCGCTCAAACCTGCCCGTGCCCCCGGCGTCGCAGTCCTTCTCCCGATCGGCGAGCATCGCCACCAGGAGTTCGCGCGCCGGAGTGCTGGGCAACTGCGCCCCCACAGCCTTCAAGGTATCGGCGACACGTTCTTGCTGGTTAGGGACGAGGAGCAGCAACCGCAGCAGCTTCCGCTCGTCGAGAGTGATGGACCGCAGCTCCGACTTTGTGTCGATCGAGTCCGGAGCCGAAATGATCGCATCGGCAGTGAAGCGACTGGGCTGGCCCGAAGTCTCCGATCGACCGAGCTTGCCTGCCGCCGGCTCGGGCGCACGCAACGCTTCGAGAAGTACCCGCTCCTCCACTCCGGTGCGGCGGGCGAGGGCCTGCAGATAGCCGTCGCGAACCACCGGATCGCGGATCTCGCGCAGCAGAGGTACGAGCGCGGCCACGGCGTGGCGCTTGCCTTCCGGACGGCGCATGTCGAAGGAAGTGGCGTAGTAATCGATGAGGAACTCGATGATCGGCTGGGCCGTTCGGACCGCCTCCCGCCAGAGATCGGGCGTCTCGCGAATCACTTCATCCGGGTCCTTGTCCTCGGGGAGCCGCGCCACTCGAACGCGCGTGATCTCCACGCCGGTTTCCTCGGCGGCCAGGGCCCCGATCAGCTTGAACAGCTCCGCACCACCGATGCTGCCCGCGTGCTGGCCGGCCGGATCGACGTCATAAGCCAGCACGATTTCGCGCGCATAGCGAGCGATCACCGCCACCTGCGACGGCGTCAGCGCCGTGCCCAGCGAAGCGACCACGTTCTCGAAGCCGGCCTGGTGGGCCATGAGCGCGTCGGTGTAACCCTCGACCAGCACCGCTTCGTCCGCCCGACGCATCTCGCCGCGTGCCCGCTCGATCAGGTACAGGGTGCGGCTCTTGTCGAAGAGCGGCGTGGCCGGGGAGTTCAGGTATTTGGGCGCCGCCGGATCCGCCGCGTACTTGGTGCCGGGCAATACCCGCCCGCCGATGCCGACGGCCGCTCCCGATGCGTCGCGGATCGGGAAGATGACGCGGCTTCGGAACTTGTCGTAGGAACCGCGGCCGGTAGGCCGGGCCGTGGCCAGTCCCACTTCAGCAAGCTCGGCCACGGTCACGTTGCGGCGGGCACCGAGCATCTTACTCATCTGATCCCAGCCGTCCGGAGCCCAACCGAGCTGATACTTGGCGATCGTCTCGTTCGTGAAACCGCGGCCGTGCAGGTACTCCAGGGCCGGCTCCCCGACTTTGGATTGCGTCAGAACGGCGTGGTAGAAGGCAATGGCGTTCTCCAGAACTTCGTGGAGTCTCGCCTTGCGAGCGTCGTCACGACTCGTTCTCTCATCGATCTGGATGCCTGCCCGCTCCGCCAGCCGCTTAAGCGCCTCGGGAAACGTGAGGCCGTCGCGACGCATCACGAAACTGAAGATATCGCCGCCTTCGCCACAGCCGAAGCAATGCCAGCTGTCGCGCGCCGGAGTCACTACGAAGCTGGGCGTCTTCTCGCCGTGGAACGGGCACAGCCCCTTGTAGGTAGTGCCCGCCTTGCGGAGCTGCACCGCCTCACCGACGATCTCCAGGACCGACAACTTGCTCTTGACTTCGGCAGCAACGCCTGACGCCAAATTCCACTCCTGCCGATGAGACGCTTCGCACGCCCCAGGTTCGCCCGACTTTCCGTTCGGTCGTCCGCCCGGCCGACCAACCGGAAACGAGTAAGCGCCTGTCAAGTCTTGACAGGCGTCCGCTCAGTGAATAGTACCCCAAAAGTCAATACCCCCCGGGTGTATTGACATGTCAAGTGGCTGGGCCGGTCGGTGGCGTTGCCAGTCCTAGTCATTGTTCCTGCTCGAACCGCTCCTTCGCTCGGCGAGCGGCAGCGACTTCCGAATCCCCCTTACCGGAGCGCGGGGACACGACTCGCCGTGACGAGCGATGAAGCAGGTCCGCCCAAGCGAGATTGTCGTGCTCGCGTCTCAGGTGATGTCGAGACCGCGCTCCCCAAACCAACTCCTAATCACCTCGATTTCCGCGTCTTCGTCAGACATCAGACCTCACCTCGCGACCACGTTGAGCCATCAGAGAGATAAATCACAGAGTTGAGGACTAGGCCCATTTATCGTCCCTCCGTGCAGAAGTCGCCGAATACCGTTGTTGTGAGGGCTCCGAGGCTGGGGCCCGGGATCGTCCCGGCTTCCGTGAGACTCTCGCGATTGGAATCGGGCGGCGCAATCTGCGTTCCAACCGTCATCCGACAAGCCCTCAAACCTCGTGCCCGCAGCAAGCGATAGTCGCCAGGTTACAACGGCCTCCCGCTCGCCCGAAGCACCAGCCAGCCGCCCTCGCCGACCGGCGTAGCTGCGATGCTTCCGGTCAACGACTTGTGAGGGCAATCCCTTATAGGAATCGCCCGAGTCGCCGAAATCTCACGGATGAACGGCGTACTCCCGACCGGTTCCTCGTCGCTCCTGCAGACGTACCTGAGCGCGCTCCGCGAGGCCGAAGCGAAGACCTCGGCGACCGGCGTCACGGGCTCCGCCTCAGCGGGCTCGACGGGCTCGACAGGCTCGGCCGGGAACACCGCCGACTCCACAGGTGGCTTCGACACGATCGCCCTGGACCCCTCGGTCGAGCAGACGGCGACCATGAGCTTCATCAGCCACGTCGACGCCGAGTGTTTCATCTCGCTGCTGCAGATGATGGATCCCAAGCCTACCGCCGAAGAGGGCAAGGCTCAGAACCAGCGTTACTACGCCCAGCTGCGATCAGTTCTCGTGATTCCGGCGCCGCCGCCGGATCCGGCGCGCCTGGGCCTACCCGCCGACACCGTCGCCTAGGGCCGCAGCCTCGCCCAGGGCTACGGCCTCGCTTGAACCCCCGGCGGCCGAACGGGACGCATTCTCGCCGGTAGCCAGCACGGACCCCAGGATTACCAGACCGAGGCCTGCGACCATCGCCGCCGTCAGCGTTTCGGACAGCACCAACACTCCCAGGACCGAGGCCACGGCCGGGTTCACGTACGTCACGACGGTAGACCGCACCGGGCCGATTTCGTCGACGAGCCAGGAGAACAACACGAACGCGGTCGCGGTGCAAACGACGCCCAGGATCAGGACGGCGGCCAGCACACCGCCGCTCGGCAACATTGCCGGCCGCTGCACGAACGCCACCGGGGCATATGCGAGGGCGCACAGCGACATGGCCACGGCCATTACGCCAACCGGCGACAGGCCGGCCAGACGCCGGCCGAGTATCCAGGGGCCGATGGAGTAGCCGACAGCGACCACGGCCATTTCGAGCAGGGCCGTCGCATCGGAGCCTCCGAGGTTGAATCCGACGATCGTCGCGACGCCGGCCAATCCCACCAGCATCCCGAACAGCCCACGGCGCGTGGTTCGTTCCAGGCTGCCCGTCGCGAGCGCCAGCCCGACGCTGATAAGCGGCACGGCCGCCACGAGCAAACCCGCCAGCGAACTCGATATGTGCTGCTCCGCCGAACCGAGCATCACCCACGGGATACCGACTTCCGCCACCGCAAACGCCACGACCCAGCGCCACCGTTCCAGCACCGGCCTCAGGTCTACGCGCAGTAGGGCGATGGGCAGCAGAATCGCCGACGCCACGGCCGTCCGCCCGAAGACGAGCACCGCAGGCGACATCTCCGCCACGGCGACTCGAATGAACAGGTACGGCACGCCCCAGATCAACGACATCGCCGCGAACAGCAGCAGGGCCCGGCGCGAAAGCACTCCTTACTGGCCCCGAAGCCAGGCGGCGTGAGGGGCGTCGGGCACCAGCCCGGCCAGCAGGCCGAGGACCGGCAACGCGGCTTCGAACGTGTCGACGAGCAGACCGACCAGGCCCGCCGACTCCACGTCCGCGTCGGAAAGCTGCCGACCGAAAGTGACGTCCTTGAGCTTGAGCAACTCCGCGCCCGGATGATCGGCCGCAAATCCCTTTGGCACGCGGCTCAGTCTCCCGCCGGAGACCTCGCCGAAAGCGGCCCGGAACTTCGGGTCGTGGAGTGCGCCCAGGACGCCGTCCGGGTCCGTGTCCACCGCTCGACGCCACGCCGCCAGCTGAGGCGGAACGGGATGCCACATGCCGCCCCCGGCGAATATCTCGCCCGGTTGAAGGTGGAAGTACGCCCCAACTCCCCCACCCTCGCCGGTCCAGGGAAAGCTCGCCGATACGTGGGTCTTGTAGGGCGACTTGTCGGCCGAAAAGCGCAGGTCGCGGTAGATACGGAACGGCGAGCGCCAGCCCGCGGCAAGCGGCAGATGTCGCGCCTCGAATTCAACGCCCAGAGACAGGCAGAGGGCCTCGAGCGGCTCCTTCAGCAGGCGCTCGTATTCGTTCTTGCGCGGCTGGAACCACGATCGATCGTTATGAACGGTCAGATCGGCGAGGAACTGGATCGCGTCATGAGAGAAGCCCGTGAATGGGGCGGTTGCCGCCATGAATATCGGTCCGGTTGCGGTCTTGGATGAGTAATCCTCTCACGCATCCGGGCCGCGCGGGGCGCGCCCCCAGGGCCTACGACAGACCCAGTAACTTGCGCTTGGCCGCCGTGAACTCATCGTCGGTCAGTTGCCCGTGGTCGTGCATGTCGGACAGTTCCTTGAGCCTGTCCATATCCGCGGGCGCCGGCCCAGCCGCGACCGCACCGTTCGGCCGAGCGCGATCCGAAGACAGAACGGTTGCCAGCAACCAGACGAAGAGCAGCCCGACAACGATCAGCCCGGCGAACCCAAGGAGCCCGAGGCCCGGGAAGTTGCCGCCGACCACCATGTGGCCACGTAGCGGCATGAATCGCGGACGCGCTACACCGACCAGGTTCGACGTCCCAACTCCGTAGGCAATGACCGCGACAATCACGATTGTGACGATCGCAACAATGGCGGCGACTATCCGCAGGAAGACGTTTCGTTTCATGGTGGCCCGTGCCTTTCGTGCTTCGAGCAAGACTGGCCGCGCCAACTGAACGGGCCCTGAACCGGGCCGGCCAAAACTCGAGCCGGTGAACGGACGGGCGTTGCGGCGAAACCGGCTGGCGCCACATCGGCGAATGGCCGTACGTCGCGGGACGTCTAAGATTGCAGCACCCAGGCTACAACTCAGCGGCCGGGGCAGCTATGGAGGTCTCGCGGGTTGCCCTGGGTCAACGACACGTCCCGCGGCCGGCTATTGAGCAGCCGCATCGGCGACGCCCAAGCCGCCCTGTACGAAGACGAGGCCGCTGAGCCGGCCGAACCGGTAGCCCTGATCCCGCGGATCCGGGCACTCATCCCCGGTGTGCTGCCGCGAGGCGGCATGGTGCTGGGCGCCCTCTTCGTCATCAACGCCGCTATGGCCGTGGCCCGCGACAGAGTCCTGGCCCACGAGTTCGGGGCCGGTCCCGAACTCGACGCGTTCTTCGCGGCCCTGGTCCTGCCCCAGCTCATCCTGGAGTTCCTCGTTGTGGGCGGCGTCGTGGGGCCGTTCCTGCCGCTGTTCGTTGGCCTGAAGGGCGAGGCCGCCGATACCGCGCGTGACTTTGCCCGAACCATCCTTACCGGCGCGATCTTACTCATGGCACTCGCCATGGCCATCATCTTCGTCTTCGCGCCCCAGACCGCCGCGTTCATGGCTCCCGGCTATTCGGGCGACCAGATCGACATGTACGCCACGCTGCTGCGGCTGATGTGCGCCGGCCAGATCGTGTTCGCCGCGTCATGGGTTCTGGGCGAAATCCTCGTGGCGGAACGCAGGTTCTTCACCTACGGGATCGCCGACTTCATGTACAACGCCGGGATCGTTTTCGGCGCCGTGGTCCTGTCGATCCCGCTCGGTATCTATGGAGCCGCGCTCGGCGTCTTGATCGGCGCGTGCGGCCATCTGAGCATCCGGCTCGTCGGCATCTACCGCACCGATTTCCGGCCCGCGCCCGCGCTGGCACTGAGGACGAAGGGCCTCGGCGAGTTCCTCAAGTTGATGGGCCCCAAGATGGTCAGCCAGCCAATGGGCACGCTGATGCTCGCCTACTTCACGTCGCTGGCGTCCACGCTCGCCCCCGGATCGACCACCGACTACAGCTTCGCCCGCAACTTCCAGAGCGTCGGCGAGAGCATGGTGGGTCTGGCATTCGCAACCGCCGCGTTCCCGGCTCTGTCCGCGGCCGTGGCTGCGGGCGACAAGCGAGCCTTCAAGAAGACGTTCTACGCCAACGCCGCGACGATCGGCATCCTCTCGACGTGCATCGCCGTGGGATTGCTCGTCCTGGGCGGCTTTGTCGTCGGCATCCTTCTGGGCGGCGACCAGTTCGACCAGACGGACGTATCGCAGACGACGATGATCGTGGCGATTCTGGCGATCTCGGTTCCTTTCGAAAGCCTCGTGGAGCTTTTCGCCAGAGCGCTCTTCGCCACTCACAACACCGTGGAGCCGATGTTTGCGGCGTGGGCGGGCTTCGTCGTCGGCATTTTGACCACCTGGGCCCTCTCCTCGCCGATCGGATTGGCGGCTATTCCGGTGGGCTATACGGCATGCCGCGCCGCTCAATTGGGAGTGTTGGGCCTGGCCCTTCGCCCCAGGATGGCCCGGATCGGCGGCACATCCCGCTGGACGCGAGCTATTGTCCACGACCGCTGGGGCGGCGTCGACGATCGCCGCGCGGCCATGCCCAAGGGCCAGGTTGCCCTGCTGGGGGGGCTAATCATGATCCTGGCAGCCGGCACGGCCTACACCGGAGTACAGGCCGTCAGCCACTCCAGCCTCGTAGGCGATCCTCAGATTACGCCCTGGGCTCGAGTCGACGGCACGCGCGCTCCGATTGTCTTCAACAGCCCGACCGCCGCCCCGTCTGTATCCGTTGCTCCGGGTAGGACCCCGAAACCAACACCAGTCGGCCAGTTCTCCATGGACCTGTATCAGAAGGGCGATTTCGTCAGCGAGTCGAAGGACAGCTGGTGCGTTCCGGCCGCGATGCAGACATCGATGAACATCATGAGTACCACGCCCGACACCACTCACGACACTCAGGCGAAGCTCGACGAGCTGGCCATGTCGCTCGCCGGCGGAACCAACGGCGGGGCCGATCCGGAAGGCTGGGCCGAGGGGCTGACGTCGCTTGGCTATGGCAACTATCAAGTCGGGCAGAAGTCCAGGATGGTCGACGCGATCCACGTGGTTGCCAAGCAGATCCGCCTGACCCAGCGTCCCGCCGGCATTATCGTCTGGAGTGGCTGGCATTCCTGGGTGGTGTCCGGCTTCACCTCGACGGCCGATCCGGCACTGACCGACAATTTCACGGTCATTTCCATCGCCTACGAAGACGTCTGGTATCCGCGGGTCTCGACGAAAAACCCGAAGTCCCGTCCGCCCGACTCGACGGTCCTCGTCAGCCAGCTACAGCCCAAGTCACCGCCGTCCGACTTCGGGAACGACTATCGCCCCTGGCATCAGACGACAGCACAGGCACGCGGCCGCAACGGACAGTACGTCTACGTGATCCCGACGGAATAGGCCACTCGGCGAACTCGGGCATGCGGCGAAATCGGCCACCCGACCCAGGTTCCACGGGCCAAGTCAGGCGCTAGGATTGCCCGATGCTGGAGGCTGACCTTCCCACATCGGGTGGCCACATGACTTCCGAACCGGCTCCGCCTGCCGATCCGGCCGGGGCCGTCGCGAAGCGTCCGTCGCTGTGGCACCACGCCGACTACGTCAAGATCTGGTCGGCGGCCACAGTCAGCCTCCTGGGATCGCAAGTCAGCCAGATCGCCATCCCGTTCATCGCGGCGGTGGTCCTCCACGCGGCCGCTTTCCAGGTGGCGCTTCTCGGCACATTCGAGATGCTGCCGTTCATCGTCTTCGCCCTGCCCGCCGGAGCCTGGCTCGATCGAGTCCGGCGCCGGCCGGTGCTGATCGCCGCCGACTTTGGACGGGCCGCCGCACTGGCGACGATCCCCGGCGCGTACGCGCTGGGCGTACTCACGATCTGGCAGCTGTACGCCGTGGGCTTCGCAACGGGACTGCTGACGGTGTTCTTCGACGTCGCCAATCAGTCCTACCTGCCCGTCCTGTTGGAACCGGAGGACCTCGTCGAGGGCAACGCCAAGCTGCAAGTCCCGGCATCAGCCGCCCAGATCGTGGGGCCCGGCGTCGGCGGCGGACTCATCGGCCTAGTGGCGGCTCCGTTCGCCATCGCGCTGGATGCAGCAAGCTTCCTCGCCTCGGGCGTCCTGATCTCCCTGGTCCGCAAACGCGAGCCCAAGCCGGAGCACAAGCTCGCCGCCGACGGCTCACACACAAGTCTGCGCCAGGAGATCGTCGAGGGCCTGCGGTATGTGACCGGCAACCGCTACTTGCGCATGATCGCCGCGTCGACGGCCACGTCAAACCTGGGCACGAGCATCGTCTTCTCCATCTTCCCCATCTTTGCCTACGTCGAGTTGGGCCTGACACCGGGTCTTGTCGGTTTGGCGTTCGGCATCGGCGGCATCGGGGTGTTGCTGGGCGCGATCCTGGCGGCGCCTGTGGCCCGACGCATCGGAGCCGGTGCCGCGATCGTGGGCTCCATGATGGCAACCGGGCCGGCAGTCTTGATCATGGTGTTCCTGCCCTCCTCGGTGATCGTCGCGGTGGCCCTGCTGGTGGCCTCGAACTTCCTGATGGGCTTCACCGCTGTCGTGTACAACGTCAATCAGATCAGCTTCCGGCAAGCCATCACGCCGCTTCACATCCAGGGCCGCATGAACGCCACGATGCGCTTCATCGTCTGGGGAACTTTGCCTCTGGGTTCGATCATCGGAGGAGTGCTCGGGTCCTTCATACCGCTGCGGATGACGGTGCTGGTAGGGGCTGTGGTAGCCGGGCTGGCCTTCATCTGGCTGCTGGCGTCGCCTGTGCGGTCCCTGCGCGAGATCCCGACGGCGGCGCGATCGACGCAGGGCTGAGGGTGAACCGTGGCTTCCGACCCACGCTGTGGAACCTTTCAGCAATTTCAGAACTATCGGCGCCGGCCGGTCGTAATCGTGAGTGAAGGGCTCCCAACTCTGCGGAGGCCTTCCTCGCGAGGATCACAAAGGTCATCGATCCAGGAGGCAATAACGATGCGCCCCTTCCATCGTTGGATATCATTCACCGGCCTCATGGCCGGGCTCGCAGTGGCCGCAGTGGCCTGCTCGTCGGCGGCGGCGACTCCGACCGAAGTGGTGGACATGGCCACAGGAACGCCCGAGGCGATGGTTTCGACTGCCCCAGCCGCCTCGCCGTCCGGCGCCGCGGTCATCTCGACGCCCGCGCCCACGGCCGCCGTATTGACCCTCGGCGATACGGACGACCTCAATCTCGGCAAGTACCTGACTGGCGCCGGCGGAATGACCCTGTACGTGTTCAAGAGCGACAGTCCCGACAAGAGCACATGCACCGGAACCTGCGCCACCAACTGGCCGCCCCTTACCGTAACGGCGGAAACGTCGATCATCCCGCCGAGCGGCGCGACCCTTGCCCTTGCCACCATCACGCGCTCGGACGGAACTCTGCAGGTCACCTACAACCACATGCCGCTCTACTACTACAGCGGCGACTCCGCGGCCAATGACACCACCGGCCAGGGTACGAACGGCGTCTGGTTCGTGGCTCCCGAGAGCGGCTCGTTGTCGAGCTCAGCCACGCCGAGCGGCTACTAAGACACGCGGCGGCCCTGCTGCCAACCAGACCCGGCCGGTCGGCGGCCGAGCCGAATGATCGCCACCTGAAACCCCGTCGGTGCCCAACCGGCGGGGTTTCTGCGCTGCCGAGGCCACACTGCCGTGCTCCGAGCGGCGATACTGGCAGCTGAAAATTCAGGCCGGATCCGACGGACCCGCAGGTACGGCGTCGGGTTGGTCCCGGCCGTTCGGGTCGATCGGGAGGCATAGCCGGTGCTCGACGCCGCCAAGGCAGTCGAATCGATAGTCGACGAAGTTCCTATCGAGTCGTCGGTCGCCGCCTTCGACGCAGACGGTCGTCCGACCCGAACCCTCCCTCTGTCGCACTTGATTCGCATTTCGGCCTACTGGCTCGGCATTTCGGCCGTGTGGAGCGGGATCCTCCAGATCGTCAACGCACGACTCGAGTTCACAAACCTCGTGCCGAAGGGCAGTGAGGGACTCGGGGCATTCCAGATCGCAGCCATGGGAACCTTCATCGCGATCCTGGTGCAGCCCACCGTCGGAACGATCAGCGACTACACGATCACGCGCTGGGGTCGACGCAAGCCCTACATATTCCTGGGATCCCTCCTGGACGTCGTCTTCCTGTGGGGAGTGGCCACGTCCAACTCGCTGCTGGCAGTGGCGGTCTTCGTGAGCCTGCTGCAATTCAGTTCCAACTTTGCTCAGGGCCCTTTCCAGGGTTACGTGCCGGACCTCGTTCCCGCCGAGCAGGTCGGGATCGCATCCGGGCTGATCGGCCTCTTCGCCGCTCTCGGCAACGTCGTGGGGTACGTGGCGGCGGCAATCGCCATCTGGCTCAGCGCCACCGATGCCAACGCGTTCCTGTACGGGACCATGGCCATCGGCGCAGTGGAATTCATCACCATGCTTTCCGTCGTGATCCGCGTCGACGAAGGGCGGCGGGCCAAGTCGCGACATGGGCGCTCCTGGCTGTCGATTGCCCTGGAAGCCTGGAACGGCGAGGTCCTTCACGAACGCAGCTTCCTGTGGCTCGTGGCGTCACGGTTCTGCATCCTCACCGGAGCGGCTATCTACCCGATCATGAGCACTTTCTATCTGGCCCAGACGTTTGGCCTCAGCGAGGCCCAGACTGGCCAGACCCAGTTGGTGCTCCTCGCCATCGTGGGCTTGTGCGTGATCGTGGTGGTCGTTCCATCCAGCCGGCTCTCCGATCGAGTCGGCCGCAAGCCCGTCATTTACGGCTCATGCGCGATCGGCGCGGTCGGCCTCGGAATGGGCGCACTGGCCCCGAACCTGGCAGTGGCCCTTCTCGGCGCCGGGCTGTTTGCCGTTGCCGCCGGCTCCTTCCTGGCCGTCGACTGGGCCCTCATGAGCGACATAGTTCCCAAGGCATCTACCGGCCGGTACATGGGGATCTCCAATGTGGCCACAGCATCCGCCGGGACGGTTGCCTTGGCCGTTGGCGGCGCCGTGGTGATGGACACGGCCAACCGCTTGCTGGGCCTGGGCGCCGGGCCGAGGGCCGCGCTCATGTTCGGCTTGCTGTGCTACGTGCTTGGGGCGCTGTGCCTGGTGCCGGTCGTGGAGAAGCGGCGCGAAGCGGACCAGGTTCAAAGCGCCGCGACCTGATCCGCCGCGACCGGGACGCATCGGGGCGCGATCGGAACGGCGCCCGACACTGAGTGTCGTACTTCCAGATGCGGGACCATCCCCCAATTGGGGCAGGCAGGTTCCGCTCGCCCGCTCCGATATCCATACCAGAGGCAGAACTCTGGAGCATTGCGTTGCGGTGCGCAGGCGACTGCCCGTAACCCGTGACGCACGCGGGGGGAGTCCTGGAGGAGTAGTGGCGTGGATGGGGGCGACAGAGTAACCACGTTCACTACTCCGGAACGTCTCAGGCAAGCCAACCCATGAGCCGCGAAGCGACGCTGGTCGGGTCCGGCATGTTCCCGGGAGCGGGCGCGTGGCCATCGGCGCCGGCTCGAAACCGCCGCGACCGACCCGGGACGGTGCTGCTGGTCGGCGCCATCGTAACGGCGGTCCTGGCCGCCGTGGACCTCGCCTCCGGCGGGCAGAGCGAGGTGCTTCGCCACGTATACGTGATCGTCGCCCCGTGCGCGGCGAGTTGCGCCCTCTTCATGATCGCCCGCCGCGGTTGCATATCAACCCTGCGATACGGGCCGCTGGCCACGGGCGTGGCCTTCACCGCGGTGGCCATGGCACTCCTCGCTCTCGTGCCGCTAATCGGCTACAGCGCGGCGGCCATCCTGGCGAGCGCCTGCTTCGTGATCGGTTCTGGGATGACGCTCTGGATCCTGACACCGGTTCTGGTGCAGCAAATGGATCGCCAGACCCGCATGGCCGCCGAGCTGGACACCACCATCATGCTCCTCGCCAGCGCCACGGTACTCCTCACCGTCTGGAGCTCCGACATCGCCTCGGCAGGACTTCAGGGAATGCTGCTGCCGCTGGTCGCGGCGTCGCTGGCGGGCAGTGCGCTTCTAGCATCCGTGGCGTCATTGGCCATGCGTGCAGTGCCAGCCAATCGTGGATTCTGGCTCTGCCTGCCCGGAGTCACGCTGCTTGGCTTGTGCTGGATTATGTGGGTCTTTCTGCTTCTGCAAGGCCAGCCCCTCAACTTCCCGGTAGCCGTCCTCTTCTCCGCGGGCATCCTGCTTGTGTCGGCCGGTTGGGCGACCTGGGATGTAGACCTCACGCAGACCAGACGGATCATGGGCGTGGCGCGCTGGCTCACCGAATGGGTGCCGATGGCATCGATAATGCTCTGCGCCGCCATCGAAGCCATCCCACACGGCCGCATCGGCGGACTCGACCCGGCCCCGGCCGGCACCGCGGTGGTCGTGCTCCTCACGATCGTCCGGCAGAGGATGCTCCTCGTAGGCGAGCGAGAGGCTACGAACCGCCTCGCGAGTGAGGTTCAAGAACGGGCCCAGACCATGCTCTCGCTTGCCCGCCTGGAGCGAGCCAGCGATGTCGAGAACACGTCGCTGCGCATCTGCGAAGAGGCCCTTCGGCTGCCCGGCATCGATGCGGCCCGCGTTTACGCGATTCATGGTGAGGCTGTCGTTCCGATAGCGCTCGAGGGGATCGTCCGCGACGGCGAGATCCCGAGCGAGCCGGTCGAGCCTCGACTGGCCCGCCGGATTCGAGCGCGAGCCGCCATCGGCCCGTGGGTCGATGCCCCTTCGGAAGCGTCCCGGCCCGGTTCCAACGGCCTCATCGGCGACGCCTTCGCCCCGATGCGCTGGGACAACAAGGTGATTGGGGTCGTGTCGATGGGTACGACGTGCCCGGACGAGGCCCGCTGCCTCGAGACGCGCCTCTCCACGCTCACCGAATTCGGTGTCGTGTCCGCAGCCCTGCTCGGTCCGATACTGCTGGAGCAGTGGCAGCGCGCCGACATTTGTTCGCAGCTCGAGCGCGTCATCGCGGAGCGTGCCTTTACGCCCGTATTCCAGGCCGTGGTCCAGCTCAAGTCACGCAACGTCGTGGGCTTCGAAGCCCTGACGCGCTTCAACGACGGCACACGACCGGATCAACGCTTCGTTGAAGCGGACTCGGCGGGCATGAGCGTAAGACTCGAGACTGCCTGCATCTCCAGTCAACTCGAGGCGGCAACGTGGCTTCCTCCCGGAGTGTGGGTTAGCCTCAATGTCTCCCCGACGCTGGCGAAGGCCGTGATTCCGCTCGCCTCAGCGCTAGAGCGGGCTGACCGCGAGATCGTCCTCGAGATCACCGAGCACGTGGAGATCGACGACTACGGTGAACTGGTCGGCGCGCTCAGTCTCCTGCGCGGACGGGCGAGGCTGGCGGTCGACGACGCCGGAGCTGGCTATGCCGGTCTCAAGCACATCCTGGAACTGAAACCCCAGTTCGTGAAGCTCGACATATCGCTCGTCCGCAACGTGGACACCGACCCGGCGCGTCAGGCGATGGTCGCGGGCATGGCCCACTTCGCCCGCCACGCCAACTGCGAGCTGATCGCCGAGGGCATCGAAACCGATAACGAGCTCGCCGAACTCATCCGCCTGGGCGTCAAGCTCGGTCAAGGCTACCTATTCGGCAAACCCGGGCCGGTGCCGACCGTCTGAGACTGGGCACCCGCCTCCGTTGTAACCTTCGGGGCCGAAGCTAGGAGGAGTATTTGGCCCCACTCGAATGCCATCTGTATGCGCTCGAACCGCAAGCGCGCGAGCGTGTTTGGGGTGGCCAGTTCCTCCATCCCGCCGATCCGCCGATCGGAGAAGAGTGGGTCGCCTACGGACCGAGTCGCGTCAGCGGCGGACCGTGCGACGGTCTCTCGGTCGACGACCTGGCCGAACGCCACGGCGCCGACCTGCTCGGTACGACGGTGGCGGGCCGGTTCGGCACTCGTTTTCCACTCCTCGTCAAGCTCCTCGACTGCGCCGACTGGCTATCGGTCCAGGTACATCCCAACGACGAGCAGGCTCTGCGCATGGTGGGCCCCAACGAGTTCGGCAAGACCGAGGCGTGGTATTTCCTTAGTACCTCGGCCGGAGCGCAGATCATGCTGGGCGTGAACGACGGCGTGACCAGGGAAGATTTGGTCGCCGCCATCCGAGGTGGCCGGGTCCGAGACGTCGCCCATCTCATGGACATCCAGGCCGGGGAGTCCGTCCTCGTGCCGGCCGGCACCCTCCACGCTCTGGGCCCCGGCATCGTCCTCTACGAAATCCAGCAGGCCAGCGACACCACCTACCGGGTCTACGACTGGGACAGGCCGTCTTCGGCCGGACGTCAGCTCCACGTCGAGCAGTCCATCGAAGTCGCGGCGGCCGTCGGGCCGGCCAGGCTGACACGCCCGACGATCCCGACCGGAACGGACTCGACCGACTCGGTGGACAGCCGGTACTTCGATCTGGACTTGCTGCGCGCCACGGAGGAGTCCGGGGCGTTCGTGGCCGACACCCACGGCCAGTCGTTCCACATTCTCACCGTTATCGAGGGAGCGGCCGAGATCGAGTGGGGCGATGAGCGGCTGGCCCTGGGGCGTTTCGGAACGGCGCTCGTGGCCGGCAGCGCGGGCGAGTATCGGATCGGCGCTGTCGGCGGGCCGGTCAAGGTGCTGCGGGCGGCCGTCCCCGATTGACGGCGGCCGTTGGCGCCAGGGCCCGCTGCCGTGACCTACGCCGGCCGCACCGGGGCACTCCCCGCCCCGATCCTCTCGATTGCGGCCGCGATCTCGTCCATATCCGCGGCTGTGAGTTCGAGCGATCCGGCCGGCATCCAGCCATCGACCTGGCCTGGATTTCGCGCCCCGACTATGGCGCCGCTGACGCCCGGCCAGGCAACGGCCCAGGCCACCGCCACAGCCGCGACGGTCGTGCCGTGGCGAGTGGCGACGGGCCGCAAGGCGTCCCGGATCGCGAGGTTGCGGGTCAAGCCCTCACCCGTGTGGTGCTCGGAGCGGCGACGCCAGTCGTCCGGAGCCATTGCCTCCAGCCGCTCGCGAGAGAAGGTGTCGGTGAGAATCCCCGAACCCATGGGGCTGTAGACGATGACGCCGGTGCCGTGCGCGGCGGCCCACGGAATGATGTCGAACCCGGCCCCACGCCTGATCATCGAGAACGGCGGCTGAACGGAATCCACATGCCGAACCGACTCGCAGCGTTCCAGGAGATCCACGCTGTAGTTGCTCAGACCGATGGCTCGAACTTTGCCCTCGTCCACGAAACGGCTCATCTCGGCCCAGGATTCCTCGACCGGAACGCCGGTCTCGTCCGGCCAGTGGATCTGCAACAGGTCTATCCGCTCGACCCCGAGGCGCCGAAGCGAGCCCTCAAGCTCCTTCCGGAGCGACGCGGGAGCGGACATTCGCGCCAGCCGCCCGGATGGGTCCGTGGGGTCCTCTATCAGGCCGCACTTGGTGAATACGAGCGGTCGATCTGCAGCCTGAATCTGAGCCACGGCCCGGCCGACGACTTCTTCCGAATGCCCGAGTCCGTAGACGGCGGCCGTGTCGATCCATCCGACGCCACCGGCTACAGCGTGCGCGATCGCCCGAATCGAATCATTGTCGTCCTGCGGGCCCCAGCTGAACTCCCAGCCTCCCCCGCCGACGGCCCAAGCGCCAAAGCCCACGGTCGTAATCTCGATGCCGCTCGTGCCAAGCGGCCGGGTTGTCAATGACACAGGACTGACCTCCGAAACGTACCCGGACATTGTCGCAGACGCGATTTGCCGTGAAACCGTACGCTTGCGGAATGGCACGAACGAGCGCCGGCATCGTCCTGTATCGACAACGTGAAGGCACCGTAGAGGTTCTGCTGGTTCACCCCGGCGGGCCCTTCTTCGGCCACAAAGACCTCGGCAACTGGTCTATTCCAAAGGGCGAGGTCGATTCGACCGACGCGGACTACTTGAGCGCCGCCCGTCGCGAGTTCCTCGAGGAGGTCGGACATGCCGTGCCCGACGGCCGGCTCATCGACCTGGGAACCATCCGCCAGAAGAGCGGCAAAGTCGTCTACGCCTGGGCGGTCGAGGGCGACCTGGATACGACTTCTATGTCCAGCAACATGATCGAACTGGAGTGGCCGCCGTTCTCCGGACGCAAGAAGCGTTTCCCCGAGGTGGACAAGTGGGTCTACTACGGACCCGAGGAAGCGAAACGCCATCTCAAGGACACTCAGGCGCCTTTGCTGGATCGCCTTTACGTGGCCATGAAGGTCGCCCCGTGACCGGGCCCGGACGCGAGGTCGTCGGACTGCGGGGCGTGTCGGTCGTCCGGTCCGGCAACGCCCTGCTCGCCGACGTCGACTGGACTGTGAGCGACGGCGAGCGCTGGGTTCTGCTAGGCCCCAACGGCAGCGGCAAGACCACTCTCGTCTCCGTGGCCGCGACGTACCTGTGGCCCACACGCGGCAGCGTGGCGGTGCTGGAAGGTCGGGTTGGGGCGGTGGACGTGCGCGAGTTGCGAAAGCGCATCGGCCTCGTCAGCGCCGCACTCGAGACTCGAATTCCGCCCCAGATCACGTCTCTCGAAGTAGTCGTGGCCGGGGCCACGGGTGCGACGGCGCCGTGGTGGGACCGTCACGGACCGGAGGCCGCGACGCGGGCACTGGAACGTCTCGAGCTGGTCGGTCTGGCGGGCCTCGCCGATCGCCGCTTCGACCTGCTCTCCTCCGGTGAGCGGCAACGAGTCCAAATCGCCCGGGCACTGATGCTGGACCCCGCCCTGCTCCTTCTCGACGAGCCCGCGGCCGGTCTGGACCTCGGAGCGCGCGAGCGGCTGGCGGTGCTCATAGCCCGCCTCAACGGCCAGTCTGATCTGGCCGCTACCGTGGTGGTCACTCATCACGTGGAGGAGATAGCGCCCGGGACTACCCACGCCATCGTCCTTCGCTCCGGGCGCGTGCTGGCCGCCGGGCCGATCGAGGAAACGGTGACAGGCCCCGTCCTGTCCGAAGCGTTTGGGCTGCCACTTCACGTCGCACACGTCGGTGGCCGCTTCACGGCCCGAGCCACGCACGAATAGGGCTTCGCGTCAGGGCCGCGGCCACGGCCACGTCCACCGCCACTCCCGGAGGCACCGGTGCGGTGCCAGCGAATATCACCTTTGGCGTCGAAACCTTCAGGGACAAACCCTTAGACCGATGCCCCTAGGGAGTTGCCCTTAGAAGGACGACCACGTCGGGGCGCTGCAGCAGGTCGATCTCACGGCCTGGCAACGGGCCGTGAATCGCACCCTTGAGCCTGAGATTCGGCTGGCGTTGATCGCCCAGATACGCCAACCTGGGCCAATGCCGTCGCTACCGACCCAACCAGCCTCGCCGACTCCGCATGACCCCGGCGCGGGTCCGGCCGGCGAGCGGGCCGCGCTCGTAGCCGGGGCCGCGCGAGACCCAATCCAGACCGCAGCCGGCGGAACTATTCGAATCGGCACCGCCTCCTGGACGGACCAGACGATGACCGCTCCGCGCGTCTTCTATCCGAAGGGCGCCGACGGAGCGGAGGAACGCCTCGCGTTCTACGCCGCCACCTTCCCCATCGTCGAGATCGACGCCACGTACTACGCGCTTCCGTCGGCCAAGACCGCGGCTGCGTGGGTGGAACGGACCCCGCCCGACTTCACGTTCGATGCCAAGGCCCACGCTCTGATGACGGGCCAACCGACCGAGACCAAGAGACTCCCCAAGGACCTCCGCGAGTCGCTGCCGGCCGAACTAGCGTCCAAGCCGCGCATCTACGCCAAGGAGCTCCCGCCCGAACTGCGGGACGAGGTATGGAGGCGCTTCCGGGGCGGTCTGGAGCCGCTCATCGCCAGCGGCCAGCTCGGATCCGTCCTCCTGCAATTCCCGAAGTGGTTCTTCCCGGTAGGTGAAAACCGAGATCTGATCCTGGATGCTCGCGATCGGCTGGGCGACATCAGATCCGCGGTCGAGTTCCGAAACGAGACCTGGTTCAACGACAAGAACCGCGATCGCACGCTCAAGTTCCTTGCCGACAACTCCATTCCACTCGTTCTCGTGGATGGGCCGCAGGGGCTCAAGAGCAGCATCCCCCCACTCGACGTCGTCACTTCGCCCGACCTGGTCGTGGTCAGATTCCACGGCCGGCGGACGGAGACCTGGGAGGCAACCGGCATCCCGGTCGTGGAGCGGTTCCGCTACCTGTATAGCGAGGCGGAGCTGGCAGAGTGGGTGCCGCGCATCCGCGAAGCAGCCCGGGAGGCGCGCGAGATGCACATCCTCATGAACAACTGCTACGCCAATTACGGGTCCACCAACGCTCGTGAACTGGCGGCGATGCTCGAGTCGGAGCTGACATAGCAAACGGCCCGGGGAGGGGGATCCCGAGCCGTTTGCGAAAGGAGCGCGCCGTCACTCGCGCCCGCGAGAAGTTCTGGCTTGATCCTAGGACGGAGCCGGGCGGCCATCGTCGCTGATCCGCTCCGTTCCACCACGTGATCCGGGCCACTTCCCTGCTCCGTGGCGGGAATGGCCGCGCCTTCGGCGCTGGGGCAGTTGCCGCCAGAGCGTGGATCAGTCGGCGGGACACAAACGGTCGATCGCCGTTCTGTCGCAGGCGGCCATCTCGTCCTACCTTGCGGTTGGCCTGAAGGTCTGCCGCTCGACGCTACGGCGCATAGAGGTCCGTCGTGGCGAGATCAACCGATCCATCGTTGCCTCCCGCGATGAGGATGCGGCCGTCGGACAGTCGCGTCGCGGTCTGGAACCAGCGTGCAGCGGACATCGAGGTGGCAGGACTGAACGCACCGGCCGCCGGATCGTATAGCTCGGCGGTGGCGTCTCCCGAGCCCCCCGTGACCAGAACGCGATTATCGGAAAGCAGGGTTGCGGTGTGACTCCAGCGAACCAGTCTCATTGAACCGGTCGATTTGAAGGTACTGGTTGTCGGGTCATATAGCTCAGCTGTGCCCCAACCTGTCGAGCCGCCACGCCAGCCTCCGGTCATCAGAACGCGGCCATCGGAGAGCCTGGTGGCGGTGTTAGCGAAGCGGGCGGCCGTCATTGAGCCTGTCGGGGTGAAGCTGCCGGCTACCGGATCGTACAGCTCGGCCGTGGAGAGTTGCGTCGTGCCATAGCCGCCTCCGGCGATGAGGACGCTGCCACTGGCGAGCAGAGTGGCAGTGTGGTGCGCACGAGAATCGGTCAAAGCGCCTGTCGCGCTGAATGTGCCCGTCTTCGGGTCATACAACTCCGCCGAGGCGAGTGTCACCGTGGAGTCCGCGCCCCCGGCGATCAGAACGCGGCCGTCTGGCAGCAGGGTGGCAGTGTGAGAGAAGCGGGCGGCCGTCATTGAGCCGGTCGGGCTGAACGTGTTTGTCTTCGGGTCATACAGTTCCGCCGACGAGAGCGCCGTGGCGTCGGAGTCACTCGAGCCTCCGGCGATTAGAACGCGACCGTCTGAGAGCAGGGTTGCGGTGTGGTCTTGACGAGCCGAGACCATCGAGCCGGGCTCGTTATGCGCAACGGGCAGAGAAGGACTCGGCGTAATCGGTGCCGCCACCGGCGCGGTCCAGGCCACGGCGGGCGATGCATCGATACCGGCCCCACTGGCGAGCGCGATGGCAAGCGGTCCAGGGTTCGACGCGGTCTTAGGGCAGGTTGGTTGGTCGTCGCTAATGAGGTACTGAGTGCGCTCTGAGGGCGTGAAGTCGCGGGTCAGCCGCGCGCAGGCCAGGGTGATCGTGTCTTTGTAGTCCACGTCCGACAGCACGGCGGTGTTGTCCGCGCTCCCCGTCAGGACGTACTTTCCATCCGGCGAAAAGGCCACGCTCAAGACAGCGTCGGTGTGCCCACTGAATGTCCGGACTTCCGCGCCGGTGGCCGCGTCCCAGAGCTTCGCCGTCTTGTCGTAGCTCCCCGTCAGAACGTACTTGCCATCCGGCGAAAAGGCCACAACGGTGAGATAGCTCGTGTGCCCGCTGAACGTGCGCACTTCCGCGCCGGTGGCCGTGTCCCACATTTGCGCCGTGCGTTCCATGTTCGAGGTGAGTACGTACTTCCCATCCGGCGAGAAGGCCACGCCTTCGACGGAGCCGGCCGCGCTGAACGTGCGCACCTCCGCGCCAGTGGCCGCGCCCCAGAGCTTCGCTGTCCAGTCGATGCTCCCGGTCAGTACAAACTTCCCGTCCGGCGAGAAAGCAACTCCTATGACAGCTTGCGTGTGCCCGCTGTAGGTGTGAACAAGGGCTCCGGTTGCGGCGTCCCACAGCTTCGCGGTCCTGTCGTCGCTCCCCGTCAGCACATACTTCCCGTCCGGCGAGAAGGCCACACTGTAGACGGCTCGCGTGTGCCCGCCGAATGTGCGAACAAGGGCGCCCGTGGCGGCCTCCCACAGCTTCGCCGTCTTGTCGTCACTCCCGGTAAGCACGTACTTCCCATCCGGTGAGAAGGCCACGCATCCCACTACGTCCGTGTGCCCACTGAATGTGCGCATTTCCGTGCCTGTGGCCGCGTTCCACAGCTTCGCCGTCTTGTCGTCACTCCCGGTAAGCACGTATTTCCCATCCGGCGAGAAGGCCACGCTTTCGACAGCGCCCGTGTGGCCGCTGAGAGTGCGCGAGTCTGCGCTGCTGACGGCACTCCATTGCTTTGCCGTCTTGTCCGCGCTTCCGGTCAGCACGTACTTGCCATCCGGCGAGAAGGCCACGCTTTCGACAGTGTCCGTGTGACCGCTGAAGGTTCTCACCAGCTCACCGCCGGCGGCATCCCACAGCTTCGCGGTCTGCTGCCCCAGGCTCGTCGTCAGCACGTACTTCCCATCCGGCGAGAACGTCTCGCTGACGGCGCCACTCGCGTCACCGATGAAGGCGTGAACGACCGCGCCCGTCGCGGCGTCGTAGAGGGCCGGATCCTCTTCGCTTCCGACCATCACGTACTTGCCGTCCGGCGAGAAGGCCACGCTCAAGACCCAACTTTGTAACGAGAAGGTACGCACTTCCGCGCCAGTGGCGACGTCCCAGAGCTTGGCGCTACCGTCCAGGCTCCCAGTCAACGCGTACATACCGTCCGGCGAAAAGGCAACGCTCCTGACGATATTCGTGTGTCCGCTGAAGCCGCGAACCAGCGTGCCCGTAGTTGCATCCCACAACTTAGGCGTGCCGTCGTCACTCCCGGTGAGCACGTACTTACCATCGGGCGAGAAAGCGACGCTATGGCACGAACGCTTCATCTCGACCGATGTCCTGGTGGCGCCCGAGTCGACGTTCAACGTCTGCAATGCCTTGCCGGTAGTGACATCCCAGATCTTCGCGGTTTTGTCGGCGCTGCCGGTCACTATGTATTTACCATCGGGCGAGAAGGCCACACTTTCGACAGTGCCGGTGTGTCCAGCGAAGGAGCGCACTACCGCGCCCGTGGCGGCGTCCCACAGCTTCGCGGTCTTGTCCGCGCTGCCCGTCAGCACGTACTTCCCATCGGGCGAGAAGGCCACGCTGTTGACAGTGTCAGAGTGGCCGCTGAAGGTACGCGTGGCATATAGGCGGGGCAGGCTCTGCTGCAGGGGAGCATCGGCCTGCGGTATGTAGCCGCCCTGGAGCGCACGCACGCTCAGCAGCGCGGCTGTCTCAATATTCCCGCCCGGCTGAGCCAGGATGGTCTGGGCCTCCGCGGCGAGGCGCTGGTTCTCGGAGCGCGCCAGGTTCCTTTCGGCTGCCTGCTGGGCCTGCCACGCAAACAGGCCCAAGACCACGGCGATCACCAGGAGGACGGAGACGATGCCCGACGCTCCCAGGCTGGCCACGACGGTCACCCTCTGGCGGCGGCTCTCGGAACGGCGTCCGGCCAGGACGTATTGGCGCTGCATGTCGGTGGGCTGGGGATCGGAGCGAGCGTTTGCCTGCGCGAGCCAGCCTTCGGCCTCGACCAGATCCTTGCCGCGCAGCAGCCAGCTACCCTCCCGACCGCGTCTCGCCCATTCCTGCGCCCGCGTCTCGAGCCGCGTCTGCGCCTTCACCCATGCCCAGTCCGTGTGGATCGCGACGTTCAGCTTCTCGAGCGCCAGGCGGAACTGCGGCTCGGTGGCCAGCGCCGCGACCTGCTCTTCGGGCGGCAGGTTCTCTCCATCGCGCGGTTCGAGTCGAAAGACATCGTCCTTGCGGAAGATGATCCAGTTGATGGCGGTCAACTCGGGTATGAACTCGCGAATGGCGGCTTCAGGCGTATCGTCGACGATGACCGGGATGACGCGCTTGTTATGGCCGAGAGCCTGGTCGACTTCTTTCTTACACACGTCCGAGCCGACCGAATGGCGGCTGACGATGAACAGGAAGACGCTCGCGCCTTCGATGGCGGCGCTGATTTCGTCCCACCACTTCTCGCCCACTGGAATGCGCGCCCAGTCGACCCACGTCTCGAGCTCGCTCTGGCCGAGGGCCTCGTCCAGGAGGCGGGCGAAGGCGATGTCCTTACGGGAGTAGGAGATGAAAACATCAGACATAGCTATCCCAACCTCCGGCGACTACGAGCCCGGCCGAGTCGTTCGGTGCCTGTGACGGCGGCTACGCGCAATTCGGCTCTGCCATCCATTCCATGACGAGAACTCGGCCGGCTGAGAGCACGGTGGCCGAGGCCGCGACCAAGCTCATGGTCGAGCCGGTCATCGTGACCTCCCATGGCGGACCCCCTCCGGCTTCGCCTACCCTCCGACGGCCCACCGAGCCTCCACAGCATAGGTGCGCCGTCTAGCCAGCAGCGACCGGAACTGAACCGACAACTGCTGGACTTTCGCGCAAATCATAGTGTGCTCAGACCGTCGACATGGATGCGACGCGCCAACTCGGTGCCAGATCCTCGCCAGAGCGCGCAGCCATTCGACCGCCCGCACAGCCTTGGGCCGAGCAGAGCCTGTGCCCCGCCGCCAGATCCTTGGGCATTGCATGAACTCCCCCAGCGCCGGAGGCGCGGCTAGCAAGCCCCGAATCAAAACGCCCGACGGGTTTGACCGCCGGGCGTTTTGAATTGCTTGCGGGGAACTTACTTGTCGCGCTCCACGGCGCCGAGGAGGGCTGCCTGGGCCGCCGCGAGGCGAGCCACCGGAACCCGGAACGGCGAGCAGGACACGTAGTTGAGGCCGATGTTGTGGCAGAAGCCGATCGACATCGGATCGCCACCGTGCTCGCCGCAGATGCCCACGCTCAGGTTGGGGCGGGTCTTGCGACCGAGCTT
>PMLK01000122.1 GCA_003158875.1 Chloroflexota bacterium | reverse complement strand
GGAACCGGATGGCACGACCCTGCTTGCGGGCCGGCTCGCCGACCAGGCCGCCCTTTACGGGCTCCTCGCCGCGATCCGGGATCTCGGCTTATCGTTGATCTCGGTCGAGACCATCGATACACCGGAGTCCCCGGCCCTAGGCCGGTGATGCCCCATCCGCTGGCGCTCAGCTACCCGGTTGACCGGCCCAAGGGTCCACCAGCGCTCGAGGAGGCCGTCTGGCGACGCGCATGGGCGCCCCAGAACCCGAGACATTCATGGCGTCCCTGGTTCCTGCGGGCTCATCGGTGGAGGTTGCTCGGTTCTATCTCGACCGCGCCGAGGCCAAGGTCAGCCGATCTGATCGGCTGCTCAGAAACCGCTCGCAAAACTGTCGCTCCCGATGAGCCTGAGGACGTCGGTCCGGACCTGGGGGCAGGAGGCAGTGGTCAGCGTATCCATCGTGGCCGCGTCCGGCAGGACGCGAGACGAATCCGCCGCGATCCAGTTCGCATAGTCGATGGCGAGTTGCGCGACCGCTCCGCCGGTCGACCCGGCCTGCTGGAGGGCCGGTTCCTCCGAGGTGAGGAAGGCACACGGGGCGGACCCATCCCCCACGACGGGCTGCCCGGTCGAGGCGGTCGAGGAACCGCGGGTAACAGCTGCCGTGGGCGAGGCCGGAGCCCGGCTGCCGATGGGCGCCGAAGTGGCGGTCGTACCGCCGCAGGCCGCGGTAAGCAGGCTCACGGCCATGTGCATCGGCGCGAGCGGACTGGCAGGCGCCCGGACCGATCCAGCGGCCGCAACCGGCCCTGACGGCGCGGCCGCCCACGGGACATCCGCTCGGCCAACTTGAATCGGCGGACTGCCGAGGGGCACCATGACTGAGGGGGCCCACCCTGCAGGAGCATATGTTCCTGGCATCCATCCCGGACGAAGGCCGCCGGACCGACGCTCGAATCGTCTGCGACATTTTGGCGCGCATGACCGGCAAGGAGCAGGCGGCGTCCCGGGTCGCGATGGCCCAGGGAAGTGGTCGCCCAGGCAGTCGGTTGGACTTCGCGCACAGCCTCCCGCCGGCGATCATCCGCCCGCGGTCACGGCTTTCAGCTCTTCGAACGACTCTCGAATCAGCCTGGACAGGTCCGCGTCGCCGGCGTCGCTGATCCAGCGCTCGAACGCGACTTTGAAGACGGCGATCCCTGCCTCGGCCGCCAAGCTCGCGGGCAGGTCGCCGACGCCGCGCCCGCGCAACACGTCCGCGATGGTCGATGCCAGCGACGCCAGCTTGATTAGTTCCCGCTCGCGCAGCTCGTCGTTGGCGTCGATGACGGCCTGACGCTGACGAGAGTATTCGCGGCGAACGAGAAACAGGGCGCCAACGGTCTCCAGGGCCCCGATGACAGAGTCGATCGGAGTTGCCGAATCAGGTGAGCTGGCGACAGCGCTCACGATGAACTCTCGGAGTGCGCTATGACCCCCGAACAAGACTTCGCGCTTGTCGGCGAAGTGACGAAAGAACGTTCGCTCTGTAAGTCCCGCCCGCCTGGCGATCTCCGCGGTCGTGGTCTGTTCGAACCCGCGCTCGACGTAGAGATCCAGCGCTGCCTGTTCCAGCCGGCCTCGAGCGTTCGGTTCCCATCGTCCCATGCTCCGATCCTACTTGATGACAGTGGCAGACATCAAGTGCTACAGTGATGACAGCAGCTGACATCAACCACTTTGAACCCCCGGCCCCGTGCCGGACGGCGTTCGACCATTTGGAGGTTTCTCATGCGTGTGTTTGTCACCGGCGCGTCCGGCTGGATCGGCTCCGCCGTCGTTCCCGAGCTCATCGCCGCGGGCCATCAGGTTGTCGGGCTGGCTCGCTCGGATGCCTCGGCCGATGCCCTGGCCGCTGCCGGAGCAGAAGTTCGTCGAGGGACGATCGACGATCTCGATATTCTCCGGAGCGCGGCCGGCGAGTCCGATGGCGTGATCCACCTCGCGTTCAAGCACGACATCGCCTTTTCGGGCGGCTTCCAGGGAGCGGCCGATGCGGATCGCCGCGCCGTCGAGACCTTCGCGGAGGTACTCGCCGGCTCTGACCGACCCTTAGTCATCGCCTCCGGCGTGCTGGGACTCTCGCCTGGGCGATTGGCTACGGAACTGGACGGGCACGTCATCGACCCTGCTCTGGCCGCCACTGCCGGCGGCGGTCCTCTGACTCGCCACGCTACCGCCGAGCTGGTGCTATCCCTCGCCTCGCGCGGTGTCCGCTCGTCGATCGTGCGGCTGTCTCCGACGAATCACGGCGACGGGGATCACGGCTTCATGGCGACCATCGTCGGCATTGCGCGCGAGAGCGGTATCTCCGGCTACATCGGCGACGGGTCAAACCGCTGGCCTGCCGTCCATCGGCTCGATTCCGGCCACCTCTTCCGCCTGGCGCTGGAGAAGGCGCCGGCTGGTTCGACGCTTCACTCGGTCGCCGACGAGGGCGTGCCGATCCGCGATGTCGCTGAGTGCATAGGGCGGCATCTCGACATCCCGGTCGTATCCATCTCCCCTGAGGACGCGGCCGAGCACTTCACCTGGTTGGCCGGCTTCCTCGCGATCGACAGCCCAGCCTCGAGCACTCTGACCCGTGAGCTAGTGGGATGGCAGCCGACTCAGCCTGGGCTCATCGACGATCTCGACCTCGGCCACTACTTCCGCTAGGGGCAGTGAACGGTTCGCGGCCCCGACTGTCTTCGTCGTGCGCGGCGGTCGGTTACTCATGACCGTTGAAGCTCGGCGCCGTAGCGCAATCCGTCGATCAGAAGCGCCACCATGCGTTGGTTGTATGTGACTCCCTCGTCCGCCACCGGCAGGCACAGGTTGGCGACGGCGTACAGGAGGTCCTTGGAGCTGATGCCGGCTCGGATCTCGCCGCTCGCTGTCGCGGCTTCGAGCAGTGACTCTAAGGCGGGTCCGAGTCGCTGAAAGAAGTAACCGGGAAGGGCGTCG